>CAZXQK010000040.1:0-7969 GCA_964642785.1 uncultured Faecalimonas sp. | reverse complement strand
TAAGTTAAATGCTTCGGATTATGGGCTCACAGCATTTATCAACACCAGATTTACCGTACGACTTGAACTATTTGGATTATCAGATGATAATCAGACGGCTACTGTAGGAATCTACATCAACGGAAAAGCAGTTGGAACCAATATTCCATTACAGGGAAGTTCAAGCAACTCTGCATTTTTGATGAGCAATAATATTGGTTTTGGTCAAAATGGTATAGAAGAAAATTGTACAACTTACAACGTTGAACCATCAACAGCAACTGCTTCACTGGTTGGACAGACAGTGAAGACCCAACTTCAAACAACAAGTGTAGTACAGAATCTTTCAAAACGTATGCAACTGGTAGTTAAAACAAAATAATGATGAATATGTAATCATTCTGGTGGCTGTGGTTAGACAACCACAGCCACTAAAAGTTAGGAGGAAACTAGTTTGAAATCCAAACGAAAAAATTTACTTTTTTATTGCCTTTTGATGGCGTTTCCGTTGGCACAGTTCTGTGTGTTTTACATAGGGGTTAACGTAAACTCCATCTTAATGGCGTTTCAAAGGATTGATGTAAAAAATGATACAGTGACATGGACGGTGGATAATATTAAAAACGCATTTCAGATGATGACAGGTTCTCCGGAACTGCTTCCGATCATGCGTGTTTCCATCATTGCGTATCTGTTATTATCAGCCATCGGTATTCCTCTCGGATTGTTCTTTTCTTATTACATATATAAGAAACTGCCATTGAGCGGGGCATTCCGTGTAATACTGTTTTTGCCGTCTATTTTGTCGGCAATCGTTATGGCAACCATCTTTCAATTCTTTTTTGAAAGAGCAATTCCAAGTATCATGCATCAGTTCTTTGATATAGAAATGATGGGATTGATGGAGAATCCGTCAACAAGATTTGCTACTCTCATCTTCTACAATGTGTTGATGGGATTTGGTGCAAATGTTCTGATGTATACAAACAGCATGAGCGGGATTTCACAGGAAGTTGTGGAATCGGCACAACTGGACGGCGCAAATACACTACAGGAATTCTGGCACATTACGATGCCGAACATTTACCCGACATTGTCGATGTTCCTGTTTACAGGTGTGGCAGGTATTTTTACGAACCAGTTGCATCTGTACTCATTCTACGGCGGTTCAGCACCGACCGGGGTTAAGACATATGGTTACTACTTTTATACGCAGACATATGGTTCGAAATCCATGTCAGAATATCCGCTGTTATCAGCAATGGGACTTTTGATGACGGTAGTGGTAGTACCACTTACTTTATTGGTGAAACATTTATTAGAAAAACATGGACCGAAGGAGGATTAATGAATGAAGAAGAATAGAACAAAAGTACATTGGTCTCCGATGAAGGTTATCATGCTATTTGGATTGTTGCTATATACATTCTGTCTGTTTCTGCCATTGATTTGGGGTGTTATTACTTCCTTTAAATCGCAGCCGGATTTCCGTATTAATGTAATCGGTCTTCCGTCTGAATGGGTGTGGAACTATTCGACTATATATGAAAAATTTAAGATTTCTGTTTTTACGGATGCAGGAACGCAAATGATATCTATGGGGGAAATGTTCATGAACTCCATTTTGTATGCGGTAGGCTGTGCATTGGCAAGCACATTGATTCCTTGTATTACGGCATATCTTTGTGCCTGCTATGATTACTTCCTGTCGAAAGTACTTTATGTTGTGGTTATCGTAACCATGGTACTGCCGATTGTAGGTAGTCTTCCATCAGAAATCAGAATGGCAAAATCGCTGGGTGTCTTTGATCAGTTCTGGGGAATGTGGCTTTTGAAAGCAAACTTTTTAGGAATGTATTTTATCGTATTCTACAATCAGTTCCGTTCGTTGCCGAAAACATACCGCGAAGCGGCATGGATTGACGGTGCCGGTAACTGGAGAATTATGTTAAATATTATGTTCCCATTGGCAAGAAATACGTTTATGACGGTTGCATTGATCAAGTTCATCGAATTTTGGAATGATTATCAGACACCGCTTATTTATCTGCCGACGAAACCGACGATTTCACTTGGTGTATATCATATGGCATATACAACTTTGAATGAGTTGTCTACGATACCGATGAGAACGACGGCGGCAGTGATTGCCCTTGTTCCTGTATTGATTTTGTTCTTATGTTGTCACAAGCGACTGCTTGGCAATCTGACAATGGGTGGAATTAAGGGATAGTGATACTCGAAAGGGGTGAATTGATATGAAAAAGAAAATGAATGTCATACTTTCATTGGTGTTGGCATTTGTTCTGACGGCAGGAAGTGTAAACGCTTCGGCTTTATTTACGAAATCGGTAGATGAAGTAAAAGCGGGGGATTTGACAGAGATTAGTTGGGAAACATTTGGTGCAACTTACGGAACTACCTATGCAGCCGGAAGTAATGAATGGTCTACAAGTCTGAAAGCTTCAACCCTAGAAAATTTAAATGATACGAGATTTAAGGGTGATGTCATTTTTGCAGATAATACTGTAATTAATTATGGTGGAATTTCATGGGTTACAGGATTGTCTTTGCAAGTAAATAATGGACAATTTCAAGTGTCGGGATATACACATGGAACTAACCCGATATTTAAAGCAAAGCCAGAAGTGGTGCTCTCTGAAGGTGATGCGACGAAATATGGTTTGAAGAGTTTTGTTAATACACGTTTCACATTGGAAATTCAAATGACGAACCTTACAGAGCAAAAAGCAACTGTTCAGGTACTGATTAATGGTAAGGCTTTAGATGAAATTACGTTGGAAACATCAAATTATAACGAAACAACGTACAAATTAGGTACTATGCTGTATGTTGTCACCGGAAGTGTACAGGTATTAAAAGTGAAACCGGAGTTGACGGAAATTGATTGGGAAGATTTTGGTGCAACATATGGAAAAACGTATACGGCGGGCACGAATGTTTGGGATACCTATTTGACAGTGGCATCACGAACAGACTTAAATAATACAAAGTTTAGAGGTGACGTAATTTTCTCAGATAATACAACATTGTTATATGCCGGAAGTAATTGGTGTTATGGTTTATGTATCAAAGTGGAGAATGGGTCATTCAAGGTAACACATTATAATGAATGTTTTGTGACAACACCAGATTTAGTAGAGTGTACAGAAACAGAAGCAACAAAATATGGTTTGAAAAGTTTTGTGGATACACAATTTACGTTGGAATTATGCGTGACGGAATGGACAGATAATCAAAGTGTAGTGGTTGATGTACTTATTAATGGATATGCAGTATGTACGACAAAATTAGCACGAAAAACAGGAGGAGATTCGTCCTGGTCATTAGGTACAAGGCTATCTGTTGTTACAGGAAGTATACAGACAATGAAGACCATGCCGAAATTAACGGAGATTACATGGAAAGACTTTGAATGGAATGGAAGCGAATTAGTAGATGGAACAAATGTAAAAACAGACAGAACGTATAAATATACTGGTGGTACTACATTAAATAACACCGCTTTTACCGGAGATGTGAAGATTCCGGAAGGTGGCGGTTTCCGATATGCGGTAGTAAGTAGTTGGCATGGTTTGACTTTTACGGTATCTGATGAGCAGTTAATTGTTAAAGGAAGTCAGAATTTTAAAGTTGGAGCAGAAACAACAGGTGCGGCACAGGCATTTGCATTGAATCCACAGGAATACGAACTGGGAAGTTTCAGTGATACAAGATTTACAATACGAATAGAGTTGTGTGATTTATCGGAAGATAATCTATCCGCTTCCATGAATCTGTTTATTAATGAAAAAGAAGTGGGTACGGATATTCCTTTACAAGGCAGTGATTCAAATTCTGCATTCTTCTTGAGCAATCAGATTGGATTTGGAACGAATGGTCTAGAGGAAGGATGTACAGTGTATGATGTGATGAAGAATGTACCGGTTCCAACAGACCTGACTTCTCTTTCATGGGAAGAATTCGGTTATACCGGAAGTGTTGAAAGTACATATAACACAACAGTAACAAATTATTCAGCAAGTCATCTGGATACGCTTGTCGGCACCATGTTCAACGGCGATGTGACAATGCAAAGCGGCAAAGAAATCCGCTATGCTGAGACAGCAGATAAAAATGCAGGCGGTGTGTCTGTGAAAGTAAATGCAGACGGCACATTGACAGCCGGCATTGTGAATAATGGAGTTTCCGTAAAGAGTTACACGGTAAACGGTGCATATTATGGTGTAGATACATTTATTAGTACGCAGTTTAATCTGAAGATTGCTGTTATGACAAAAAACAAAGTCGGTGTATGGGTAAATGGAATTATTGTTGGAGATTTGTTTGAAACAGAAGCAAAGAATCTGACACTGGGAACAACTCTTTACATGGTAAACGCAGGTATTACCCCGATTTCATCAAGAACTACTGTTCCGACAGGACTTACAAGCATATCGTTTGATGATTGGACAGTTGAAGGCGCAAATAAAGTCAGTCTGGATGGCAAATTAAGGAATGCAGAGTTAAGTGGAATGGCTACGACAGTTAGCATGGTGAATACTTCGCTCTATGAAGTTGTGAAGTTTGTGGATACAAATGATACAGTCGGACATCATTTGTTAGTGTATGGTGGTTCTAAGAACGATTCATGGACCGGTATCCGGATTTACCTTGACGCAGACGGCAACATGAAACTTACCAGCAACGTTCAGGTAGAAGAAAAGTGGGTGTCATACGGAAGTTTCACCATTGCCCCACAGACAGCAGGCGTGGGAGAGAGTTTCAGAGGTACGGAGTTCTCATGGCAGCTTGATACGGTACAGGTTGGAAATCATATTTTATTGTATATGTCTTTTGATGGACAGTTGTATAATCATGCACCATTGGTATTTCATGACTTTGCGGACACTATCAGCAATGCGATGCACTACAATTCTTATGAAAAAAAAGAAGGCATTGATGATGATGAAACTTACACCCAAAAATGTGCAAACTGTTATGTGATATTAGGCTCTTCTACAAAGACACTTGCGACCTTATACCATGATTTGGACAAGACAGCAACCTACACGTTTACGTTTACAGGTGGTGTGAAAGAGTTCTATAAAAAAGACGGCAAGGGAGAATGGGTAAAACAAGATACTATTCCGGCAGGAGTCAGTGAAACCGGAGATTACAAGATTTTGTTTAATGATGGTGTTTCTGATTATGAACAGGAAATCATCTGCTATCATTATGAAAATGATGTAGATGTAACCGTTTTGGTCAGGGCATTGAAGATGAAAGATAATCAGACAGATGAAAGTTGGTTTGACTATGAAACACGTCTGTGTGACAAGAATTATGACGATAAGGTAGATGCTGAAGATATCAGCACTATTCGAAAAATGCTTCTTGGAACATATAAGGAAGATGAAAGTGTGATGAAGATTTCCGGCTTCTTTAGTCCGACAGCAGCTTTGATCAAAGATGAGACCTACGCAACTTTAAAAGGTGCAGGTGTGAACCACATTATTGAAACAGATATTGCATACACAGATGATGCGTTGGCACGTTACAGAATATATCAGGAACTGGCATTTGCACAGAAATACGGATTGTCCGTGACGGTGAAAGATGGGCGTTTAGATACTATCGGAAAAAACAATGAAGTAACAACTGCCGATTATGTCAAGCAGTGTGTGGCAAACTACAAGGGCTATCAGTCTTTTGAAAGCTTGTTCATCTGTGATGAACCGAAGTCAAGTACATTTCCGATGACGACCGTTTGGAAAGACTCAACAACACACAGTCTGGATCGTTATAAATCAGTTGCAGAGGCAATTGTTGCTGCAGGGTATAAAGGCTGGTCCAATGCGTTTAGCATGACCGGTACCATGTATAACAATACTTATAATTCGGATGCAAAGTATTATAACAGATATGCATATTATCAGTATCTTGGTTCCATTGTGGATACTTTTAAATTAGATTTTATCAGCAGCACATTTTATCCGTTCAGTGAAGATGGTTTGCTTGAAAGATATTTCACAACACTTGCCATGTTGAAGGATACGGCAGAGAAAAAGAGTGTATCTTACAGAACTTTTATACAGGCAGGAGAAGGATTTAATGATATCTCATTGGGAGCATACACAGATGCTGCGTTCACAGAGGCACAGTTCAAGTGGAATGCGAATATGAACCTGGCTTTTGGTACAAGTGCATTGGAGTATTTCCCTCTGGTACATCCGGACAGTTTTGCGAATTTCAGCGATGGAAGTTGTGCAAGCGGTCTGATTGACAGTAAAGGCAATCTGACCAAGTTTGGTGAATGGGCAACAGAAGTAAATACACAGGCAGCGGCGGCAGACGAGATTCTTCTTAATGCATCCAATGAAGGATATATGTCAACAGGCGGTTATGCAAAATCAGTGGCAACAGATACTGTGAAAAATGTAAATATGAACACGGATAGGACTTCATCTGAAAAAATCACCAACACCATTTATTCTTCGTACGAAGGTGCAACCGTCACTGCTTCAGATACAGCCAACGGTGCATTTACCGGATGCTTTGAAATCACAAGTGGTGACTATGCAGGAAAATATGCGATGTACATCGTAAATTACAGCGATGTAAATACAAATACAATTAAAGTGAATTTTGATGCTTCAAAAGAAGTGACAGCAATTTATCAAGGTGTTAAGACAACACAGACAGGCAGTACTTATACTGCAACATTAGCTGCAGGTGATGCAGTGCTGGTAGTTTACTGATCGTAGATTACAACATTTTCAGATGGGCTGTAAAAAGCAGCCCATCTATATAAGGATATGAGATTGAATATTACAGAAAAAAACAGATGACATTCATCTGTCTGATGAAATAGATATAACAAGAAGGAAGGGAGACAAAGATAATGGATTGGAAATTGACGGGAATCACAGAGGAGGCATTTCGTTTTGTAGAGGGCTTTCATCTGGCAGATGCAACACAGTGGAGACGGTTTGTGGAGCAGTTTCGTGTACATTCAGACAGCACAGACAAAGGCTGGAAAGGAGAGTTCTGGGGCAAGATGATGAGGGGAGCTTCCCTTGTCTATGATTGTACAAAAAATGAGGAATTATATCGTGTCCTTTCTGATACCGTAGAGGATATGATAGCAAGCTGTGACAGGCAGGGCAGAATCAGTACCTATACGATAGAAGAAGAATTTCAGGGCTGGGATATCTGGTGCCGGAAATATGTCATGCTTGGAATGGAATATTTTCTTGAAATCTGCAGGGAAGAAGCCTTGCGGGAGCGCATCATTTGTTCTCTGCGGGGACAGGCGGATTATATCTTATCAAAGATTGGCAGGGAAGAAGGAAAACGTTCCATTACAACGTCAGCTATTTTTTGGAGGGGTCTAAGTGCTTCTTCCATCTTGGAGCCGATGGTCAGACTTTATAATCTGACACAGGAACAAAGGTATCTTGATTTTGCAGAATATATTGTTGAGAGCGGCGGAACCTCGATTGCCAACATTTTCAAACTTGCGTATGCTGATGAAATGGCACCGTTCCAATATCCGATGACAAAAGCGTATGAGATGATTTCCTGTTTTGAGGGACTTTTGGCGCTTTATAAAGTAACGGGAACAGAGTGGTATAAAGACGCTGTGACACGATTTGCAGATAAAGTCCTTGCAACGGATTTCACCATCATCGGCTGTAGTGGCTGCACGCATGAACTGTTTGACCATTCAACGGTTCGTCAGGCAAATACGGATAATGGGGATACCATGCAGGAGACTTGTGTTACGGTAACATTGATGAAGTTTTTCTATCAGATGACGATTCTCACAGGAAATCCGGTATATGTGGACGCTTTTGAGCGTTCCTATTATAATGCATATCTTGGTTCGCTGAATACAGAGAGGAATATCGGGATTGATGTGACAAAAATATACAATGGTGCTTATGCGAAAGCGATTGCAGGAGTTCTACCGTTTGACAGTTACAGC
>CAZXQK010000039.1:0-8052 GCA_964642785.1 uncultured Faecalimonas sp. | reverse complement strand
AAATACCTGAAATCCGCCGGAATCCGTCAGAATCGGCTTGTCCCATACCATGAATTTATGGAGTCCGCCTAATTTTTTTACCACTTCATCTCCCGGTCTTACATGCAGATGATAGGTGTTTGACAATTCTACCTGCGTCTTAATCTCCTGCAGATCCTCCGTCGAGACCGCACCTTTAATCGCCGCAATGGTACCCACGTTCATAAACACCGGTGTCTGTATCACACCATGCACCGTATGAAATTCTCCACGTTTTGCAAGTCCGTCTCTCTTGATTAATTTATACATCTTTCTTCCTCTTTTTCTTTTAATAGTGAATCACTACCGGACATCCCACCGAAAGCATACTGTAAAATTCTTTTGCTTTCGCCGGTGGCATATTGATACAGCCATGAGAACCGTTTGTCACATACCGCTCTCCTCCGAACGAACTCTGCCAGCCTGCATCATGGAAACCGATACCGCTCCATGTCACTCTCATCCAGTAATTTACCCACGTTTTATAAGATGGTTTTCCATTTACCAGTCGTCCTGTCAGATATTTTCCCGGAACTTTTTCCAAAATGGTATATGTACCTGTCGGCGTATCATTTTTTCCTTTTTTCCCGGTAACCACGTCCGTTTCAAAGGTGACTGCACCATTTACAATATACCACATATGCTGTTCGGCAATATCCACCTCCACATAGGTTGTTCCCCAGGCATACTGTCCTTCCGGTGTCTCCTCTCTGGAAATAATCGGAGAACGGGTTACCGTTTTTCCTTCTTTGATTTCGCTGATCAACTGGTCGCAGTCCGCCTGACTGCCCACCTGACGTCCATAACCGGCTACCTCTACATTTGCCTGTTTTCCGGTCGGTGTGGTGATGACACCGCTTCGGTTCGCCGTATTATATTTGCTTCCTAATGTATCTGTAAATTTCTTCACCTTGGCACTGTCAATCGCTACAGTCATTGTTCCGTCAACAGATACCCATGGTGCGATGGTTTCTTTATCAACCACCACTTCAATCCCGTCCAGACTATATGTAATCTTTGCAGTCAGATATTTATTTGCTTCCTCTTTTGCCGCAACCACTTCCGCTGAATCTTTTTTGAATACCGGTTGCACATAGCAGCCTGTCTCTTCCAGACTCACTTCCCGTGCCATGGCTGACACACTCGTATGAATGGTTTCGCCAAGTTTCGTTATATCAATCTGTGTTCCATAGACTTCTTCTTGGATAACAAAAGCGCCGTCCTGGTAAATTACGGAAGCATCTGTCGGTGCCACCTGATTTTCTTCCTTTGCACACTCTAACCCAGTAATCAGAGTATCCAATTTCTCCTTATCATACTCGAACACAATTTCTACCGTAACCGTAGTGTCCTTTATCAACGCTTTTGGCCACAAATACGAATTCTGTTCAGAAAACGACTCCTTCAACTGCTTGTATCCGCCATATTGAATTCCCATATCCGTACCTTTCAGAACTTCACTTTGCGCATTTGCTTCTTGAATGGTGAGTGTATATTCCTCCACTTCCTTTTGAAGCATATCTTCTACCTCTTTTAAGGTTTTCCCCGAACAATCCTCACCATTTATGAAGGTTCTCATTAAGAACCGTTCTTTATAATAAGAAGCGACACCAAAATATGCTGCTGCAATCCCCACCAGAAATACACCTGCTGCCACCAATGTAATAAGCAGTCCTTTTCTGCTCTTCTTTTTCTGCACTTCTTCCCGAACGACTTCTTCCTTCTCCTCTGAAACAGTTTCTTCAGAAATTGCCTCTTCTATATGTTCCTGCAGCCCTTCCTTCAGGGCATCTGCCAATTCTTCTGCTTTTTTTTCATTCGTATTTTCTTCATTATTCATGTGCACAACTCCTTTATGCATTTAATCACGCCTATTATAATACGAACTTCTTGAAAAGTACAGCAAAATCTTATTGCACTTTCGACAAAAAAATTGCATAATGGAAGTATTGTATAGGAGGGCATATCATGGCAAGAAAATTAATTGATATTTCACATATTTCAAAATCATACGGTGAGAATCTTGTATTAGATGATTTAAATCTTTTTATAAATGAAAACCGGTTTCTAACCCTGCTCGGACCAAGCGGTTGCGGTAAAACCACGCTGCTCCGTATTCTGGGCGGATTTGAAACACCGGATCTTGGAAATATTATTTTTGACGGCGTGGATATTACCAATCTCGCACCAAACAAACGACAATTAAATACGGTATTCCAAAAATACGCATTGTTCACGCACATGACAATCGCTGAAAATATTGCATTTGGTTTGAAAATCAAAGGGAAATCAAAGGCATATATCAACGATAAGATTAGGTATGCTTTAAAACTGGTGAACTTAGACGGTTTCGAAAACCGTATGGCTGACCAGTTAAGCGGTGGTCAGCAGCAGCGTATCGCCATTGCACGCGCCATCGTGAATGAACCAAAAGTCTTATTATTGGACGAGCCTCTTGGTGCACTGGATTTAAAACTTCGTCAGGACATGCAGTACGAACTGATTCGTTTAAAAAACGAACTTGGCATCACCTTCGTCTATGTAACCCATGACCAGGAGGAAGCCCTGACCATGTCGGATACGATTGTTGTGATGAACCAAGGCTATATTCAGCAGATTGGTTCACCGGAGCAGATTTACAACGAGCCGGAAAACGCCTTTGTTGCTGACTTCATCGGAGAAAGTAACATTCTCCCTGCTACTATGGTGGAAGACCGTCTTGTAAAAATCCTAGGCGTGAACTTCCCTTGTGTCGACACCGGATTCGGACGCAACAAACCGGTAGATGCTGTCATTCGCCCGGAAGACATCGATTTAGTAAAACCGGGCGAGGGACTTCTCGACGGTGTCGTAACGCATCTGATTTTCAAAGGAGTTCACTACGAAATGGAAGTTATGGCAAACAACTACGAGTGGCTGGTGCACAGCACAGACCTTTTCCCGGTTGGAACAGAAGTCGGGATTCGGGTGGATCCATTTGACATCCAGATTATGAAAAAACCGGAATCAGAAGATGAGGAGGCAATCCCAATTGAAGAATAGCAAACGATTATTAACCGGTCCATATCTGTTCTGGTCGGTTGCATTTATCATCATTCCGATTATCATGATATTTTATTATGGGCTGACAGATGCAGAGAATCATTTTACGCTCATGAATCTGGCGGAAATCACAACGCAGGAAAACCTAAAAGCACTGGGGCTGTCCCTGTTACTGTCTTTCATCAGTACGGTGCTTTGTCTGGTACTTGCGTATCCGCTTGCCATGATTTTGTCCGGCAAAAGCGTCAATCAATCCAGTTTTATTGTGCTGATCTTCATTTTACCGATGTGGATGAATTTCCTGCTACGCACACTGGCTTGGCAGACATTATTAGAGAAAAACGGTGTCATTAACGCAGTGCTTTCATTCCTGCACCTGCCGGAATTAAACATCATCAACACACCATATGCCATCGTGCTCGGCATGGTATACAACTTCCTGCCGTTTATGGTGCTGCCGATTTACAACGTATTGATTAAAATCGACAAAGACGTTTTGAACGCCGCAAGGGATTTGGGTGCAAACGAAATTCAGGTATTTTTAAAAATCATCCTGCCGCTTTCCGTACCTGGAATCATCAGTGGAATTACCATGGTATTCGTACCGGCACTGACAACTTTTGTCATCTCCGACATTTTAGGCGGCAGTAAAATCCTGCTTATCGGAAATGTCATCGAGCAGGAATTTATGCAGAGTTATAACTGGAACGCAGGCTCAGGCCTTTCACTGGTGCTGATGATTTTCATTATTTTCAGCATGGCACTTGTAAGCAAATACGATAAAGACGGGGAGGGAACGGCATTTTGATAAAATCAGTATTACAAAAACTTTATTTAGGGCTTATCCTTCTGCTTCTTTATGCCCCGATCGGAACCTTGATCGTGCTGTCCTTTAACAGTTCCAAAACCCGTTCCAAATGGGGAGGATTTTCGCTGAAATGGTACGAAAGCCTGTTTGAGAACACAGACATTATGAATGCGCTTTACACAACGCTGATTATCGCCCTGCTGTCCTCTTTGATCGCAACTTTCATCGGAACTGCTGCCGCAATCGGTATGCAGGCATTGAACAATAAATTCCGTACGATCATGATGGCAGTCACAAACATTCCGATGCTGAACGCCGATATTGTAACCGGAATTTCGCTCATGTTGCTTTTTATTGCATGCAGAGCCTTTTATCCGTCTTTTTCCTTTGGATTTGCAACGGTATTATTAGCACATATTACTTTTAACATTCCGTATGTCATTTTAAGTGTCATACCGAAATTGAAGCAGACAAATAAATACACCTACGAAGCCGCCTTAGACCTCGGTGCTTCCCCGGTATATGCTTTTTTCAAAGTCGTATTTCCGGATATTTTCCCGGGTATCTGCTCCGGATTTTTACTGGCATTTACCATGTCACTGGATGATTTTGTCATCACACACTTTACCACAGGTGCCGGTGTCCACACGCTGTCCACCAAGATCTACAGTGAAGTGCGAAAAGGAATCAAGCCGGAAATGTATGCTCTTTCCACGCTCCTGTTCGTGACCGTATTATTTTTACTTGTAATTGTAAACACTTCGCCACAGGATGCTGATAACAAGCAAAAAATACACCGGAAAGTTTCCGGCAGGTTCAGCCGTATCGCAGGTGTAACCTTCCGTCGTGTCATTCCTGCAATGCTGGTGCTTGTCATTATCGGCGGCGGATTCTTCTACGGTTCAAAAGGACGCACTTCCGCCGGAGAACAGGTAGTTGTTTATAACTGGGGCGAATACATCGACCCGGAAGTATTAGACATGTTCGAAGAGGAAACCGGTATCAATGTCGTATATGAAGAATTTGAAACCAACGAAAGCATGTTTCCGAAGGTGCAGGCAGGTGCTGTTTCCTATGATGTTGTCTGCCCTTCTGATTATATGATTCAGCGTATGATAGAGAACAGTCTGCTTGCAGAACTGAATTTCGACAACATACCGAACATAAAAAATATCGGTGAACAATATTTAAATCAGTCCAAATCCTTTGACCCGGAAAACAAATACAGTGTACCGTACTGCTGGGGAACAGTCGGTATCCTTTATAACAAAACAATGGTGGACGAACCGGTAGACAGTTGGTCCATTCTATGGAACAACAAGTACAAAGACCAGATTTTAATGCAGAACAGTGTCCGTGATTCCTTCGGAATTGCCTTGAAATATCTTGGCTATTCCCTCAACTCCAAAGACTTGGATGAATTACAGGCTGCAGAGGATCTTCTACTGAAGCAAAAGCCTTTGGTACAGGCATATGTGGTCGATCAGGTACGTGACAAGATGATCAGTGGCGAGGCAGCAATCGGAGTCATCTATTCCGGAGAAGCCATTTATACCCAGACTGAAAATCCGGATTTGGAATATGTCATTCCGAAAGAAGGCTCCAATGTGTGGATCGATTCTTGGGTAATCCCGAAAAACGCAAAGAATAAAGAAAACGCAGAGACCTTTATTAATTTCTTGTGTCGCCCGGATATTGCAAAGATGAATTTCGATTACATCACATATTCTACTCCGAATACAGCTGCACGCGAATTAATAGAGGATGAAACAATCCGAAACAGCAAGATTGCCTTTCCGGATGCCGATGAGTTGGAACGCTGCGAAACTTTCCAGTACCTTGGCACAAAATTTGATGATATCTATAATAAATTGTGGCGTGAAATCAAGTCAAAATAACTTTTTGAAGCAAATAAACGGAGGTTATATGAAACGCATATTTCACTATAGCATTCCAACTGAATATGATGGTCAGACACTTCTCTCCTTCTTAAAAGACAAGCATTACTCTGCCCCGATCATCGCTCATTTAAAACGCACAGAAAACGGTATTTTACTAAATGGTGTTTGGGGCAGGGTACGTGACCTTTTGCACGCAGGTGACAGACTTACCATCCAATTGACTGAAACCGAAAACTCAAAAAATATTGTTCCGGTAAAACTTCCTTTGGACATCGTGTATGAAGATGAAGACCTTCTTGTAATTAACAAGCCTTCCAATATGCCAATCCACCCTTCCCAAGGAAACTACGAGAACACCTTGGCAAATGCAGTTGCATACTATTTCCAATCAAAAGGCAAAACTTTTACTTATCGCTGTATCAATCGACTTGACAGGGACACTACAGGTCTTCTGATTCTTGCCAAGCATATGTATAGTGCCTCTCTCCTTTCCGACATGGTGCAAAAGAGGGAAATCCACCGCCAATATCTGGCATTAGCCACCGGAAAGGTTCCGGAGACCGGAACAATTATTGCACCGATTGCACGGGCAGATGGTTCTACCATCGAACGATGTGTCAATGAAAGCATTGGCGAATATGCCTGCACTCACTATCGGACACTCGATTATAAAAACGGATATTCTCTTGTATCTCTAAAATTGGAAACTGGAAGAACACATCAGATTCGGGTACATATGAAACACATCGGTCACCCGCTTCCCGGAGATTTTCTCTACAATCCGGATTACAGTGTGATATGTCGTCAGGCACTGCACTCACACAAGTTGCATTTCAGACACCCAATCACCGGAGATGAAATGGAATTTATTGCCGAACTTCCAGAGGATATGAGGAAAGTTATCGAATAAATGTCTTTAACATTTTTTCAACAACTCTCATATCCACCGAGGCTCACACTACAAAGCATCCACCACCGATAAATTCTTTCAACAGTGAATTTGCAGGCACATGCTCACTTCCGATTCCCACAAAATAATCCAAGAACTTCAGCAGGCGTTTTGCCTCGATGTACTCCTCACAATCTTTCTCGATTCCAAATAACACCGGCTCCGCATACAGTTTCAGCACCGCCAGTTCATAGATAAGTGCAGAATTAAACATAACATCTGCCTCCTCCTGATATGGGAATATGTTTTCCTCCTCGCCCCGTCTGACCGAAGGCCACATGGCAATGGTATTTCTTGCACTTGTTCCCCGCGTTCTTGCATCCCGCACCATGCGGCGAAGCAGACGTCCGTCCGTCGTCGGAATCCGGTTATGTTCATCCACATTCAACTGTGTAAGTGCGCTTATGTAAATCTTAAACTTGTTTTCCTTTGGCAACTGGTAGGTCAAAGCATCATTCAGACAATGGATGCCCTCAATCACAAGCACATCATTTTCCCCCAATTTCTTCTTCTGTCCATGATACTCACGTTTTCCCGTCTTGAAATTGAAAGTCGGAAGTTCCACTTCTTTTCCTTCCAAAAGTGCCGTCAAATCCCGGTTAAACTGCTTTGTATCAATGGCACCAAGACATTCGTAATTATAGTTGCCATTTTTATCTCTCGGCGTATCCTCCCGATTCACAAAATAATTGTCTACCGCAATCGGATGTGGAATCAATCCATGTGCCCGCAGTTGAATGGACAAACGATGGGAAAAAGTCGTCTTTCCGGAAGAAGATGGTCCTGCAATCAATACAAACTTCACATTGCCTCTGTCAGCAATCGTCCTTGCTATATCACCGATTTTCTTTTCCTGCAACGCCTCCTGAACCAGAATCATCTCCTGCAGATTGCCTTTCGTAATGGCTTCATTCAAATCTGCAACGCTCTGTATCCCCATCATGTCTCCCCACTTGGAAGACTCATTCAACACTTGAAATAACTTCTGCCTCGGGCGAAATGGCGACACCACTGTCGGTGCTTCACACTCCGGCATTTGAAGCACAAACCCTTCCCCGTATAAATACAGTTCAAAATATTTTAAATAAGAAGCGTCCGGAACCATATAGCCATAGTAATAATCTTCAAATTCATTCATACTATAAAGATTCACCTTGGACACACGGCGGTACTCAAACAGACGCTCCTTATCCCGCATACCATGTTTCTTAAATAGTGCAATGGCTTCATCCGTATTAACACTGCGTTTTTCGATTGGCATTTTCGCTGCCACCATTTCCAACATACGCTGTTTCACTCGGGAAAGAAATGCCTCATTCACATCCACATTGCCC
>CAZXQK010000038.1:6633-8231 GCA_964642785.1 uncultured Faecalimonas sp. | reverse complement strand
TGTATTATAAAACCATCTGTGAGGAATTGGATATTGTATATCAGACTTTTTATGATGTGAAAAACAGTCTGATTGAAAAAGGAATTATTGAGGCTCACAAGAGACATTATCTGGATTATGACATCAAAATATTAGATAATGATTTTTCGGATCCGGAGGCTTGGAAAAAAGGATATTTAAATACAAATTATGAAATGTTTGCAAGCAGCCAGTTCCGCAATTTAAAGGCAGGTGCAAAGCTTCTTGCCATGGACCTGATGAAAAACAATCTGGCAGGAGGAAGAAGTTATCACTGCAGAACAGATCATTTCTTCAAAATATTCATGGATAAATTTCAGATCTGCAAACGTACGCTTCAGGAATATCTGAAGATGTTGCGGCTTCTGTTTTACATAGGTGTGAAAGAACACCAATACTGGATTACAATCAGAAATTTTGCTAAGGAAAAACAGCATGGTTCTGAAAATGGCAATTACAATCAAAATTGTATTGCGGTTGCAATCCGAAGAAATCATATCAAACAGACAAGAAAAGAGGATGTTACTAAGATAGAACGTATCCTGAATACCTATAAACAACAGATCAATGATATGCTTCACGGTTTCAGTCTGTCCGATACGGTGCTGCGGAGCCTGGAGAAACTGAATCCGGGAAAGAAAAAGGTCAAGTGGAAGAGAGAACTGAAACCGAACCTGATACACCGGGTATTACGTCAGGAACTGGGGCTGGATGTCCGGGAACTGCCATTTGATGTAGAAACTATATAGAGAAAAAACACAGGCTTAGAATCTGCTAAGTCTATTTTCGGTATCATAAATTTTTAAAAGAGCAGTATTTCGCATGAAGCATGCTCTTTTTTAAGTGTCTAAAAGGATTCCATGCAGGTTCAAAAAAATAAAGTGTTGTAAAAATGGAATGGAGGAAATGCAGGGGAAAATATTGAGAAATTTTTATTCCAATTCCACAGCATAAAAGGTTTGAATGATTCCAGTTTTACAGCACAGTGAAAAATAACATTCCAAAATCAAATCATGAAATCCTGTTTTTTGTTCCAGTTTCTTTCTCTGTGGATAACAGCTGTATGCCTTGAAAACAGCAGGAAAACGGTGGTTTTAAAAGAGGTTCATATTTTTATATTATTTATATTGTTTTATGCATTTATATGCATTCATATCCATGAATAGTATTTAGATACAAAAAACGGCTAAATCCGCTTTGCGGTTAGCAGGTTGGGGTGGAAGCGGTAGAATTTGTCAGTTATGCGGTTGCTTATGCAAAAATCAAGGATATACAAGCAAGGTTTCACCTTGTCCTTGATTTTTTGCATTTTCATGTGCTTTTCAAATACTGATGATGATGAAGGGAAGAGCAGGAAGTAAAACATATGAACGTCTCATCGGCATCTCTCAGTTTAGCACATGAAATCAGCACCTTATTCTCATGTCTGCTTTTAGGTATGTGACTCCGAATCAGCAAAAAACAGGAAGTATAAGGAACAGAAGATTTGCAAATAAAACAGGTAGCCTAAAGGAACCTAGAAGGTCCATGAGAAATTTGATATGATAAAATCAGAATTGAATACATAAACAGATTCAATT
>CAZXQK010000038.1:0-6533 GCA_964642785.1 uncultured Faecalimonas sp. | reverse complement strand
CCATGAGAAATTTGATATGATAAAATCAGAATTGAATACATAAACAGATTCAATTTCAAATAAAAAAGAGGAGGATGTCGGTATGGAACTCAAGACAGTAATTGAACAAATTTTGATGGTTCTTTTGGTTGTTGCAGTGGGAGTCGTTGTGATCGGAATGGTTCAGGGATTTGTGGCTGATGGCGGAGTTATCAATGATTTCTTCAAAGACGTAGTTGGTGCTGTTTCCACAAAGGGATCAAGTCTGATCTCAGGTCTTAAATAATCGGTAAAAGAATCAGAAAATATGAGGAAATAAGTGAGACGATGGCGGCGGCTGTCGTCTTGTTTAGTTTCCGGAATATCCATACTGAAAAATGAAGTGATGGACAGACAAGAAGAAAATAATAATTCCAGGTGGCTTCTGCCTGAGAAATTTGGCCCATTATGGAAATTCGTCAATGATGATGAAGTGACGAATATAGATTGGGATGCCGGACAATTGTGGATCCAAAGGGTAAACAGGGCGAGAGAAGCAGTGAATGAGCCGGGAGTGGATAACAAGTACATGAATGATTTCGCTGTTCGTGTGGGGCTGGAAGGCAAACAAAATTTCAATCAGACAGAAACGGTTGTTATGGCTGATACGGAAACGCTTCGCATTGTATGCCTGCATCCGTCCTTTGCTTTGTCCGGGGTGACGGTCAGTATCCGTAAGTCGCTGCCGAAACTGCGGTTTAATACCAGGATGGCTGTTGAGCAGGGGCTGTGCGATGAGCAGGTGATGCACTTATTACTGAACTGTGTGCTTGCCCGTAAAAATTTTGTGTTCTGCGGAGAACCCGGCAAGGGGAAAACTGAGACTGCAAAATTTTTCAGCAGTTTTATTCCGGCGAATCAGAAAGTGATTACCGTAGAAGATGTCAGAGAATGGCATTATAAGGAAATCAATCCGGGAAAATCCTGTATTGAGATTAAGGTGAAATCACCGGATGATTATGAAGAAGCGTTGAAGGTGTCACTGCGGCTGAATCCATCCTGGATCATGATTGCAGAGACCAGAGGAAGGGAGGTGCGGTATTTACTTGAATCATGGACAAACGGTGTTTCTAACATGACAACGCTGCATACAAACAGCGTGAGGAATATTCCGGAGCGTATTGTAAATATGCTGGGCATTGAACAGTTAAAGGAACCAATCATCGACCAGATTTATAACAATGTCGGAATTGGCCTGTTGATGGATGAAGTTTCCATCGGAAACGGAAATACGAAACACGTGATATCTGAGGTGGGTGCCTTTTATCGTGCAGAAGGAAAGAATCATATGTCAATGTTTGTAGAGGACGGTATTTTTTACCGGGAAAGAGTACCGGAGATTCTGCTTCATGAGTTAAGGAAAAAGGCAGGATCAGATCCGTACAAATGTGATATTGCATACACGAATCAGGCAGTCATGATTGAACAGTAAAAGGAAAGGAAACTGCCGAGAGCAGTAATGTAATGTGATGAGTCAAAGAAAGAAAAAGAAAAAGAAAAGAAAATTTAAAACACCGATGGAAATGACAGCAGAGCTGAAAGCCATTGGAGAATCCTATTCTAAGTATGGTAAGTTATTGGCGTATGCTTCCATTATTGCGGTTGCCGTAGTGATAGGACTGTTATTTCAGCTTCCAACCTGGATGATTGTGGTATGCTGTATTGTCTATATCGTTATGACACCAAAACTACTATATAACTATAAAAAGCAACGGTATGAAAAACAGAAGTTTGACGATGCCTGTGCTTATCTTTCGCAGATGAACCAGTCGTTTACCAGTACACATAATATTTTGGAATCTCTGAGGGAAACACAATCTACGTTTACGGAAGGCAAGATGAGAACGACGCTTCAGAATGCGATTGACAGGATTGAAAACAGTTATACGAATGTCAGGCTTGCTGAGGAGGAAGCACTTGCAGAAATTTCACGGGAATATGACTGTGAAAAAACAAGAACGCTTCATGATTATCTGATTCGTGCGGAAGCACGCGGCGGTGACTGTACGGAAGAATTTAAAATCATTGACCGTATCAATGGTGTATGGAAGTCAGCCATCCTGGATCATTACAAGCGGATGATCGGATTTCGTAATATGGCAGCCCTTTATTTTGGACTGCTTCTTGCTGTATGTGTTTATCTGTTACGTTCCATTCCGGATGTTGTGGATCTGATGGGAAACGGGATTGTACAGTTTACGAACATGACGGAGATCATTCTGTTTATTGTGGTAGTTGCCTTTACAGACGGGAAGTTGAATCATTCCCTTCTTCGGGACGCAAAATACATGTCTGAGGCATCTGCAAGAAGTGCAAGTGAGTATATCTCTCAGTTTGACGGAAAGAAAGAACGAAAAAAATATCTGCCGGTAATTATACTGGCAACGGTTTTATGTGCAGCCTTTTTCGTTTTAAAGCCCTCAGCGTGGAGAGCGGTTTTGGGAATCGGATTTTTCCTGTTGGTTTTTAACATGCATAAACTGATTTATTATCTGAATTGGATGATGCTGAAAAGTGAAATGACGAAGGCTTTTCCGAAATGGCTTTTCGATGTGTTCCTTTTGATGCAGACAGAAAGTGTGGAGGCATCCATCTTTTATTCCCGTGAATATGCGCCGCCGGTGTTGATCACGGAACTGGAGCGGATCTGCGATTATCTGATGGAATCACCGGGAAATCCGGAGGCTTACATGTCATTTCTTGCAGAGTTTCGGATTGAAGGTGTAGAAAATGCGATGCGGAATCTCTATTCGATGGCAGTTGGAACCGGGAACAGAGAGGTGATGAAAGCATCCATTGAGCAGAGCATGGTGCTTCTTTCGAAAGCAGAGAAAGCAGCCATTAAGAACAAAGGAGACATTACTACCGTCTATCAGTATATACCGCTTATCTTTATGACACTGGGGATGATTGCATATCTGGCAGCGCTGATCATGGAAGTATTTGCCAAACTGGGCGGTACGATATCGTTATAAAGGAGAAAAAAGAATGGATATGATTTATAAAGTTGCCCTGACAATCATCATGGTGCTGTTTTTGACGGCTACCGGAAGCAGTATTGTGGCGGTGCAACAGGAACTGAATAATACAAACAGCTATTTTGATGATGTAACCACCGTCATTGCGGAAAGCAATTATGCTTCCGAAGTGATCGAGGCATGTATTGCAGAGGCGGCACAAAATGGTTATACACTCCGGGTAAATGTGATACAGGGGGAAAAGTCCGATATGATGCGGTATGCGGAAGCACAAATGGATTATCCATATCGTATCAATCTGCTGGGAGTATCGGAAACCAAAACGAAACATAAAATTTTTTAAAGAGAGAGTGATGTTATATGGAAGAACTTATTCAGACCATGATGGTCATTTTGATCATCATACTATTGTTTTTAGCCGGATTAGACGTGTTATGGAAACTGTTGGAGTTTCTGTCGGCTTTTTAAAAAAGAGGAAAGGAATAAAATATGGATCTTAAAGAATTGATGAACCAGTCCATATTTGGCGTATTGATTGAAGGCATTGGCTTTCTCGCAATTCTCAGCATACTTTTGAAGGTGATATGCGGTGGAGAACTGGGAAATGCCGTTCGATTGTTCGCAAGTGCAATATGCGGGTGATGAGATATGGATATGAAGAAACTGATAATCCTTGTGATGAGTACACTGACTGCCGGTATTCTCTTTGTAGTGAGTCTGCAGTTTCTGTTGAAGCCGAAAGAGGATGAAACACTCTTTACGCTGGCAGGAAAAACAGTGACAGCGGATGATTTTGGTGACACGGACACAGAGAGCCGGAAGATGATTTACGGGATTCAAAATACCCAGGCACCGAAAGTACGGTATGATGAAACGACTTATTCTACCGGCAGTGTGGTTTACATGAAACGTCTGCTTTCTGTCATGATGCCGGGAGAAACTTCCTATGTCAGCGGAGAGACAGAGAAGGGATTTTCCATTGTTGTGACGGATGTTATGGATCAGGACGGAAAGTCGGTCGCACCTGTTTCCGATGAACTGGAAGATGGGGCTGAGATTGTGGGTAAAGTATCCTATAATCAAACGGAACAGACGGTTGTTTTTCACGAAAAAGGCGTGTACCGGATTCGTCTTAAAGTGTATGGAAACAATGGAAGATACGTGGTCACAGAAATCAAGGTTCCGGTGGAAGATTAAAGAAAGCAGGTGAAAAGATGAAGAAAGTTATCATAGGTATCTGTGCATTTTTATTTCTGATTGTCCTTGTTCTTCTCGGCATGACGATACAGGGAAGGACAGCCAGACAGACGGAACTTGAAAATGCCATGGAATCGAGTATGGAAAAGACCATGCAGATGTTATCTGCAACGGGGGATGTCAAGCCGGTTACAGATGAAGAAATGACTGCCTATTTTATGGAGGCACTTGCCGTTCAGATTCAAAGTGCATCCACGCTTACCGTCCAAGTATTGGAGGCAGACGTAAATAAGGGGCTGTTATCGGCAGAAGGAATCCTAACGTATCAGCATCCCATCGGCACGACAGGAAATGTATCCTGCAAAAAGACCATCCTTTTGGAACAATACCGGACAGGTCAGGAGGCAGATACATACACCATACAGTTTCTGGCAGAGGGAGAGATTTTTAAGACTTATACGCTGTCAAAAGGAAGTGCCTTTATCAATCCGGGAATCCCGCAGGGCAGTAACGGGAAAACTTTCGCATACTGGGAATCCGATTACGGGACAGGTTCTTTTGAAGCCCTGCTTGGCACCGGGACGGTTACGGAAGATCTGACACTTTTTGCCGTATTTGAATCCCTGGATTAACGTACCGGAATTCGGTACAATTCATGAAGCAGATGGAAGCGTGAGATAACAAAAAAATATAAAAAAACATGGCAAAATGCTTGCATAATTATATAAAAATGCTATAATAATATCAAAGAAAGGAAGTGGAATGTATGGCACAGATCAGTTTACGAGTTGATGATGACATTAAATGCAGTGCAGAAAGAACCTTGAATGATATTGGACTGAGCATGTCCAGTGCAATTACTATTTTTTTAAAAAAAGTTGCAAGAGAGAACCGTATTCCATTTGAACTGTCGGCAGATCCGTTTTACAGCAGGGAAAACATGGCAGAATTAGAGAGACGTATCACGGACGTGCGTTCCGGCAAAAGTACCTTAAAAGAACATGAACTGTTAGAGGTGGAATAATGAGGAAGTTATGGCAGGATGAAGCATGGGAAGAATATCTTGAATGGCAGGAACAGGATAAGAAGACCTTAAAGAAGATTAACAGACTGTTAAAGGATATTGACCGAAACGGATATCACTGCACAGGGAAACCGGAACCGCTCAGCGGGGATCTTGCCGGATATTGGAGCGTTCGGATCGATGAAAAAAACAGGATCGTGTTCCGGATCAATGGAGAATACATGGAGATCATTCAGTGCGGAACACATTACAGAGAGAAATAGTGTGGAGAATGTTTCACCACAACGTTTTATAAAATACAGATGAAGGAACAACCACCCTATTACGCGGTCAGAGTTACGGCTTTGGTTCAGGGTGGTGTTTTTATACAAAAAAATACGCAAGGAGCATGAAATGGAACGAAAAAAAATAGTTATGACTGCAGGGGCAATCGTCGGAGGAATTGTCATTCTTGCTGCAGCAATCTTTATTAGAATAAACTCCGGTCAAGTGAGGATCAAAAATAAAACCATTACCATTGAGGCAGGAGAACAATTGGATGTGGCACCGGAAGATCTGGTAAAAGCAGAGGAGGAAGTGATGAAGGAATTAAAACTGGATACTTCCAAGGTGGATACCGGCAAAGTGGGAACGTATTCGATTGTCCTTTCACATAAAAAGAAAACTTACAAAATCAAGGTGTCTGTGGTTGATACCACTGCACCGAAGGTAACCTTTGCACAGCGTTATCTTTTTACCAATGACTTATCGGCATGTGATATCAATAAGATGTATCAGTCTGTAACGGAGTACAGTGCATATGATTCCATGTTTACTTCCTTTGAGAAAACGCAGGAACTGGAGGAGATGACTGCAGATAAACTGACCGCACTGGAAGAAACCATTGTGGAACCGTGTGATCAGAAGGCGCTTGCAGAACAAACGTCTCAGACAGTGCCGGAGGAAGAAGGCGTTTACCGTGCAGTCGTAAAACTGGAAGATACATATAAAAATGCCTGTTACGAAGAAGTATTCGTCATCCTAGACCGGACAGCACCGGTCATAGAGGATCATGAAGATGAAGTGAGAACGACGGAAGATCTGAATACGAAACCAACCGTCGATCCGGGCAGTTACCGGATTACGGATAATGCAGACGGCACGTTTGCAGGTTCGGATATTACCTGTGAAGTGGAACTTACGGATGAGAACAATCATGTCTACATCAATCATGTATCCTGCACTGACCGGGCAGGCAATGTGGCAACGGCTGATTTTCAGATCACGCTGGTCAAGGGCAAGGAAGACGACAAGAACACCGACGAAAACGGATACCT
>CAZXQK010000037.1:0-8296 GCA_964642785.1 uncultured Faecalimonas sp. | reverse complement strand
AATGCAATCTTTCTTACTTCCCCCATTTTGGTACCTTTTTGCGTATCGGAGAAAAGTTCAATTTCCTGCTGCTCCCTGTCAAATACACCCTTAAATTCTTTTCCGCATCCAATCGGCCAATTAATCGGACAAGTAGCAATTCCCAATTCTTTTTCAATATCATCAAGCAATTCAAACGTATCTCTCGCTTCTCTGTCCATTTTATTAATAAAGGTAAAAATCGGTATATGACGCATAACGCATACTTTAAACAATTTTCTGGTCTGTGCCTCCACACCCTTGGAAGCATCAATAACCATAACCGCCGAATCTGCCGCCATCAGAGTACGATATGTATCCTCTGAGAAATCCTGATGTCCAGGTGTATCCAAAATATTAATACAATAACCGTCATAATTAAACTGCAATACGGAAGACGTAACGGAAATACCTCTTTCCTTTTCAATCTCCATCCAGTCGGACACCGCATGTTTCGCTGTCGCCTTCCCCTTTACCGATCCTGCCTGATTAATCGCACCTCCATAGAGAAGAAACTTCTCCGTCAGTGTAGTCTTACCTGCATCCGGGTGGGATATGATGGCAAATGTTCTTCTTTTCTTTATTTCATCTGTAATGTGTGACATAAATAATCTCCTAATGAATTCTTCCTGTTTCAGCCTTCTAGTTTATCACAATTTCCTACTTTTGCATAGGAGAAATTACAATATTCTCCGGTGCCACTCCCGTCTTTCTTGTGACGATATCTTCAATCTGTGCACGGTTTGCATCGGACAACTCTGATGCATTCACAACCACATCTGCTCCGTTGTCCGTTAACGTCACTACCGCCTCGGAAAACCCTTTGGATAAGAGCATTGTTTCTACTGCCGCTTCAAGTTCTGCCGTCTCCGTCAGTTCAATCATTTTCGAAACAGCTTCTGACTTTTGTGCTTCGCTAAGATTGTCATTGTTAATGATTTCCAAAAGCGTAGCCTTATTCTCGGAACGAACCTGTTCCCGTACCACTTTTGCCTCCGCCACAATTCCGGATCCATTTGTCAGGACCGCCGTTCCCGGTGTTTCGTCTACATTCTCATCTAATGAATCGATTTCTGCGGTTTCACCAAGACTAATATCAAGAAGTTCCTGTTCCGCCAGCTCGTTCTCCGCCTCTTTTGTATCATCTCCAAATATTCGTCCCGAATAATTGAGATAGCCTGCCACTGCTATCATCACAGCCAGTGCAGTGATCATAATCTGATTTTTCTTAAATATACGTTTCACAAAATGTTCCTCCTCATTTTATTTACTTTCTATCACCTTAATTTTATGCGAATCCAAATCAAATAATGCACGAACCGTTTCTGTGATTTTCTGCATGACAACACCGTTTCCGCCGCCTTCTGCCACAACCACAACCCCTTCTGCCTGTGCATCCTCTCCATACGTGATCATCGTGTGTACTTCACCTACCCCCTGCATTTGACCTAAAATGTATTCCAGCCTTTCTTCCATTTCCGTCACCTTCTTTTCCTCCTTTTGTTCGCCGGACGCTGTCGGAATGGCGATCACTACCAGTAATACTCCGACAAGCAGCAGGATCACCCATTGATTTTTCTTAGTTTCCAATAATTTCTTCCATAGATTTTGCAGCATTTTTGATTCCCTCTAATTCCAATTCATTCATTCCAAAAATTCGCACAATCGGTTCCACAAGCAGTAAAATCAAAATCATTCCCGCAAAAAACCGAATGTATTTTTTATAATTCTCATCCGGTATCATCTGTATTCCCACTGCCACAATCACCATATAAAACGCAAGATTTTCTATCCATTCATAAATATATTCCACGATTCTAACCTCCTGTTGTTACGGCAACGACCGCAATAGTAAGCAGGAACAAAATCCCGGTTGTGGATACAATCTTCAGCAGGATTTTGCTACCATCCGCAACACTGCTGACACAGTTGACCATGCGTTTATCCGACACCGGTTGCAATAATGCCGCAATCAACTGATACAAAAGAGTTGTCATTGCAAGTTGTATCATCGGCGTGAGACAGACCACAAGGCAGAGCAGCATTCCTGCTACACCGATTCCATTTTTTATCAGTACCGCAGCTGCAATCCCCACTTCTGCCGCTCCGCTGATGGCATCGCCTACAATGGGAATCGCCTCGCTACCTTTCATTACCAGGCTTTTTTTTACCGTATCCATCGCCGGAGCAAGCAGTCCCTGTATAACATTGAATCCGATAATCCCTGCCGTCAGAGTTTTCAATGTCCATGAAATCAACGTTTCCAGCAGTTCCGCCGCTTTTGACAGGCGAATTTCCGGAGCATATTCATCTAAAATACGAATCACCAAATAAATCTGTGTCATCGGCAACAAAAAATCCCGAATCAGAAGTTCAACCAAATAAATTAGTAACAAAACAATCTGATAAAAAGCAACAGATGTGCCGCTTCCGGTCGCCACTGCCACCGCCATAAAATACACCGGTCCAAGCAGTTTCATAAATTCCATCATGTGTTCCACATTTGTCACCGCAGCATCCACGAGTATCCGAAAATTTTGCAGACAAATTGTCACCAAAAGCATATATAACATTGAAAAACTGATTTCCGCCGCCTGTTTGCTTTTGAAAACCCCGGAAAAATTAGAGAACACTGCTGCCACGATCACCAGCAGTAATATCTGGATCACGCATGCCCTGCTGTTTCTCCATTCATAAGTAAAACGATCGCTGATAAGTTCTTTTACTAAATCAAAGGACAACTTAGCATCACCGGAAACCAGTGCCAAAACCGTATCCATAAAACTTAACTTTTCATCCGGAAACAGTTCTTCAAGCATGGCATCAATCTCAGAAAAATCGTAACTGCCCGTCAGGCTGTCCTCCACCTCTGATGCCGTCGCCTGCATAGGCAGCATCAGACACAATACCACAAACAAAATCTTTATCATCTTCATTTGAAAAACTCCTGTATTGTCCGAAGCAGTGCAAGTAAAACCGGCAGGCTCAGTACCAATATCATCAGCTTTCCAAACATTTCTATCTGTGCCGCAATGGACTGGTACCCTGCATCCTTACATATTCCGGAAGCAAACTCAGACAAATATGTAATTCCAAGCATTTTCAAAAATGTTGCAATGTAAGAATGATCAATCGGAAGAAAACCTGCGATTTCCTGCAAAGTCTTCACAATCTTCTCCAAATATCCCGTCATGCCAACAAAAAAAATCAAACTCACCGCAACACACAGATAAATTGCCACCTCTGTCTTTTCCTGTCTCAACTGTACCGCAAGAAGCACACCAAATATTCCAATCAATCCCACCTGAATCATATTCATATCAAAAACCTCTAAAACTCAAACAATGTCTGAATCTGTTCAAATAAGTCAACAATATACGGCAGAATCCAAAACAGCACTAAAAGAAGCCCTGCAAAACTCGTCAGAAACGCCTGCTCCTCTCTCCCGCTATGCTTCAACACCTGACTTAGGATTGATACTAGTATTCCAACTGCAGCAATTTTAAAAATCAGACTGACACCCATGTTTTCCTCCTGTTTACAGCAACAAAATCACAAGAAAAATCCCGCTCATAATTCCCAGACTTTGGCACAATCTTCGCTTTGTCCGGTAACTTTCTCTTGTGTGTGCGATTCCATACTCCAACTGTTCCACGTATAATTTCAGATTTTCTATGTACTCCAGATTTCTCCCCACCTGTATCAGTTCTTTAATCTCCTCCTCCTTCAGCCTGCTGTCTGTTAAATCTTCTTCAATGGATCTGCTCCAAATTTCCCACAGCATACCACCCTGTTTCTCATATAGTTTATTACTCAGATTCAGCAGCCAGTTTTGAAAAGGTTCCCCTGTCTTTTGACCGATTTTTGCAAACATTTCCGCAAACGGTGCTCTTGTATACTCCATCTCACTTTTCAACAGATAAAAAATTTTGTTCAGTTCTTCCAATTCCTTTAAATGAATCTGCAGTTCCCTGCTTTTAGAAAATCCGGCTCCCGTCGTCCCCAAAATAATCATTATACAGCCTATGATTTTGTACATATCAGTTCCCCGTATTTGTCATAAATTCCGGCAATCTCGCCTACTCTTGCCTGATTTTTCAAAACCACATATCGCTCAAAACAACGCTCTCTTATCAAATCTTCAAAAATCGGTTTCTTCTGAATTTCCTCCAACGACTCTCCATGTACCGTTGCCAGCAGTTTACACCCACAGTGCATGGCATATTTCATG
The DNA here is from genome assembly GCA_964642785.1 of uncultured Faecalimonas sp. Taxonomy (GTDB): domain Bacteria; phylum Bacillota; class Clostridia; order Lachnospirales; family Lachnospiraceae; genus Faecalimonas. The sequence goes on along the minus strand of CAZXQK010000037.1, from coordinate 4,047 downwards.
GCCTGTATTTCCTCCGGTGCCCCAATCTCGTCAACAGCAATTACCTGCGGAGACATGGATCTAATCAGCATCAGCATGCCTTCTGCCTTCGGGCATCCGTCCAGCACATCGGTACGCATTCCCATTTTGTTTTGTGGAATCCCCTGATAACATCCTGCCAGTTCAGACCGCTCATCCACCACTCCTACGGTACAGCCTTTTACATAGGAATTTCCGTCTGAAATCTGCCGGATCAAATCCCGCAAAAGCGTTGTCTTTCCACATCTCGGCGATGAAATGATCAGTGTATGATACATCTGTTTATTATATGTAAGATACGGAAACAACGCATCTGCACATCCCACAATTTCATGGGATACACGTACATTTAAAGAAGATATCTGCTTCAGATTCTTCACCCGTCCGTTTTCAATCAGAACCTGTCCTGCCATACCTACACGATGTCCTCCTTCCACCGTAATAAATCCCTGCTTCAATTCATTTTCATAAGCATACAGCGAATAATTGCTGACATAATCCAGCGTTTCCTTAATTCCCCGCTCAGTCACCGTCACCGGTATGATTTTTTCTTTTCCATCATAAAGTAATATAATCGGGTATCCTGCACGCAGCCGGATTTCCTGCAATGCATCAAACCGTAGTTCCTCCTGCTCCAGTACCCCCTTCACATCTTTTGAAAGAATATTCATAATCTGCCTGTACTTCATGTCCTCACCTCTTTAGACAATATATGTACAAGTTCTGGAAATATGCAAGAAAACAGAGCGTGGAATGACATTCTTATCAGCCATTCCACGCCCTATTTCAAACTGTTTTTAATTACGATTTCCCATATAAAAAATTCCGATGACCCCCGGTCCCGTATGACTTCCAATCACCGTTCCGAGCGGATGAATCAGAATCTTGGAAATTCCAAACTTTTCTTCCATCAGCCGCTTCACATATTCCGCATCCTCTTGCGAATCTCCATGCGTAATGATGGCAATGTCGTTGGAAACCCCTTCGGATCGTTCTGCCATACGTTCCACCAAAGCCTGCAGGGATTTCTTTCGTCCCCGCTCCTTGCCGAGCATCACCAGTTTTCCTTCGTCATCAACATGCAAAATCGGCTTCACCTTAATAATCGTTCCAAGAACTGCCGACGTCTTCGATACACGTCCGCCACGATGCAGATGCATCAAATCGTCCACCGTAAAATCATGACAGACATGCAGTTTATGTTCCTCCGCCCAGGCAACCAGTTCCTCAAAAGATTTCCCCTGCTCTTTTAACGCAATCACTTTATATAGAAGCAGACCTACGCCGGATGCCGCACACAAACTGTCAATCACAGCAATCTTCCGCTCCGGATATTCCTCCAGCAATTCGTCTGCTGCCAGTTTGCAGCTCTGATATGTCCCGCTCAGACCTGAGGTAAACGCAATATGAAGGATATCCTTTCCCTCCTTCAAGATTGGTTCAAACAACGCTCTCGCCTGCTCCGGATTGACCTGAGAAGTAGTCGGCATTGCGCCTTCACGAATCTTGTCATAAAATTCCTTCGAGGTAAATCCTTCCCCGTCTAAATAGGTATTCCCTTCTATCATATAAGACAACGATGCAAACGGAACCTGTTTCTCTTCCAAAAATTCCCTCGGCATATCTGTTGTACTGTCCGTTGATATCACAAATTCATTCATACTGTTATAACCTCCTAGCGGGAACATTATAACACGTTTTCTTCAAAAAAGTGTGAAAATATCAATTTTTTTCCTTTATGTTTAAACTGACATTCAAATAACTTCTTCCGGACACTGTTTTGTTAAACACTATCGCACAGATAACAACCACTGTTCCGACGGCAAAACCCACCCAATCAAACAGTGCAGTCAGTATCAGAAGCAGTAACCTCATAAACTTCAAGGCATATCCCAATTCAAAGTTCGGCTGTGTATAATTCGCCACCGCAACAAATGCCATATAAAGCATGACTTCCGCGTTAAACCAGCCGGATTCCACTGCAAACTCACCCAGCACAATTCCTGCAATGACACTCAAAGGCGTGCTTAACATACTCGGCGTATTCATTGCCGCAAGCCGTAAGCCGTCTATGGATAACTCCAGTATCAGCAATTGAAAAATCAATGGAATATTTACCATATCCTTTAATAGCACAAAATCAAACACCTTCGGAAGCCACTCCGGATTCTGCATAAACAACAGAAACATCGGTGTAAGGAACACCGTTGCAATGGTAATCAGTGCCCTTGCCATCTTCAGATACACATTGGTCAGGGGCGGAAAATAATAATCATTCGCTTCCTCCACAATGTCCAAAATGGACGTTGGCAAAATCATGGCAGAGGGGGAATTATCCACCAGCAATACAATTTTCCCTTCCAGCAGACATACTGATGCCGTATCCGGTCTTTCCGTAAACTTAAATTTCGGAAACGGATTGAACCATTTTCGCTGAAACAAAGCATCTGCCAGACTCTGCTGATTCATACGTAATGCATCAATATCCAGTTCTCGAATCCGCTTTGTCAGTTTTTGAAGCAGTGCATGATCCACCCTGTCAGACATATAGCAGAGTGTCACATCTGTCCGGGAACTTTTCCCGACTGCGAACATCTGCATAACCAAATGCGGATCCCGCAGCCTGCGCCGAATAAGTGCCGTGTTAAAAACGATTGTCTCCACAAACCCGTCTCTGGACCCCCGCAGGGACTTGTCTTTATCCGGTTCCTCCACCCCTCTTGCCGGATAAGTCCGACAGTCAATGGCAATACACTCCTCATACCCGTCAATGAAAAGACAAGTCACTCCTGACAGCAGATTACGTATGATCACGTCAAAGTCTGCAATCACATCCACTTCCACATACGACAGACACTGCTTGGAAAACTCTGTTGCCGTATCCGGCATATCCTCTTTCTGAATGGCAAAAAAAGCCGTCAAAAGTTTCTGCATACTTTCATCTTTCGTAAAGCCATCCACAAAATAAAAAGTACATTCCCGACCGCCTATCATAATATCCCGTTGCAACAAATCAAAACTTTCCTTCATTGGCAAAACAGCATTCATATGTGCCACATTTTCTTTCAAAGTAGAATACATAAAAACCTCCTCACCCGCATACTTATCTTTAATATGCCCGAATGAGGAGGTTCTCATACATTCTTATCTGTCGATTACTTTCCTGTTGAGCCAAAACCGCCAACACCACGTACTGTCTCGCTTAAATTATCCACTTCGTCAAATTCTACACTCAAAAACGGAACTACGATTAACTGTGCTACCTTTTGTCCCGGTTTGATTTCTCTTTCCACTTCTCCGTCATTGTGAAGCGGTACCTTTAATTCCCCACGATAGTCTGCATCAATCACGCCTACACAATTTGCCGGACGCAGTCCTTCCTTGGTAGAAAGACCGCTTCTTGCAAAGACGCCACCGAAGTATCCTTCCGGAATCTCCATCGCAAGTCCTGTCGGGATCAAAGTCGACGCATGAGGTTTTAGCACAAGCACTTCCTTTAAATCTGCAAACAAATCATAGCCTGCGGCATAGTCGCTTCCTCTTTCCGGAAAGACGGCTGTATCCGATAATTTTTTTACATTAATTCTCATATAACACAACTTCTCCTTCTGCCAATGTCTTTGGAACGTCAATGACTCTCTGGTTCGTACTTCCTACCCAGTGAGCATTCGCATCCTTCAAATCAACCATAAATTCACCGTCACACAGTACATCGATATCTTGCAACACTTTCATATGACAGATTTCTTCCCACCTGCTTCCGGTGTATAACCAAATCGTTTTATTTGGATAACGTTCCCGAATTTCCTTTGCAAGTTCTGTCACATCATAAGCATTGCTTACATGCAACGGATCGCCTCCGCTAAAAGTAATGCCATGCACATAATTCTTGTCTAACTCAGCAAAAATCTCCTGCTTCGCCGCATCATCAAACTCAAGACCACCATTCGGATCCCAGGTAATCGGATTGTGGCACTCTTTGCAACAGTGAGAACAGCCCGAAACCCACAGAACAACTCTCAGACCATC
>CAZXQK010000036.1:0-8311 GCA_964642785.1 uncultured Faecalimonas sp. | reverse complement strand
GAACGCATCGACGACCAGAATGACACCATCAACCATCTTCAGCACACGTTCCACTTCGCCGCCAAAATCCGCATGCCCCGGAGTATCGATAATGATAATCTTTGTATCCTTATAATAAACGGCTGTATTTTTAGCAAGAATCGTGATTCCTCTCTCTTTTTCAATATCATTAGAATCCATGACACGCTCTGCAACTTCCTGATTTTCACGGAATACACCGCTTTGTTTCAAAAGTTCATCTACTAATGTGGTTTTCCCATGATCTACATGGGCGATAATTGCGATATTACGTACATCTTCTCTTTTTGTCTTCATTGATTTTTCCTCTTTTCTACTCTTCAAATATCTGCATTTCCCCGTCAATATTAGCAAAATAACAGGTTTCTTGCAACTTTATTTTTGCCTGACCGTTGGTTCCTTCCCGGATTTCTGCCTGCACAGTCTGTATCTGCTCCTTTGGAAGCAGTACTTCCAGTTCCACTTTATCCGTATAGACAGAATTTAAGATGGCAAGCCCCTGTTGTCCGAGGATGTACTGGATTTTGCCAAGTCCGGTATAATCAGTCTGTATGGAAATTCTCTGACCATACTGTTTTGTAATCACCCGACTGGCTGCAAGTCCTGCCTGTACCGAGCCGGAATATGCTCTGACCAGTCCTCCCGTTCCAAGCAGCGTTCCACCGAAATACCTGGTCACCACCACCGCCACATCGTGGATTTCTTCGCCAAGCAGAACATCCAACATGGGCTTTCCTGCCGTACCACCCGGTTCTCCGTCGTCACTGCATCGTTGAACCTGAAAGTGCTCGCCTATGACATATGCCGAGCAGTTATGCGTCGCATTCCAATATTTCTTTTTCAAACTCTCTATAAATGCAATGGCCTCTTCTTCACTTTTTACCGGCTTTACCGTCGCAATGAAGCGGGATTTCTTCTCAATCAACTCCGCTTCTCCACCACAATATACTGTTTTATATTGACTCAACATCTGTTTCACCTGTTTCATCTGTTTTTTTATATACTATAACAGTATTTGGCTCATTTTCACAACATTTTCTTAAATTTTTCCTATTTTCCTTTATTTAGGTACATAATTTTGATATAATGACAGTCATAATAAAGGAGGCTATACTCATGAATTATGGTAGAAAGAATACGACAAAAAGACGGTCTGCCCTGCAGACACGCTCGTCTAAAAAACGAAAGCGGACAAACTTTCGCTGGTTAAAGGTTCTGTTTCTGATTCTGCTTGGTGTCGGAATCATCGGTCTTGCCGGCGGCGGTCTTTTATTTAAGAAGATTATCGATGATACACCAAAGATTACGGAAGACAGTATCAAACCTTCTGCTTACACGACAACTGCTTATGCGAATGACGGAGAAACGGTTTTGGGAACATTTGTAAGTGCCGGTTCTAATCGTGTTTACACCACCCTTGATAATATTCCGGTCTATATGCAGGAAGCGTTTATCGCAGTAGAAGATTCCCGTTTCTATGAACACAACGGAGTGGATGTCAAAGGAATTGCAAGAGCTGCGGTAAAGGGATTGACTTCCGGACACTTCTCACAGGGTGGAAGTACCATTACACAGCAATTAATTAAAAATAGTGTATTTCCAAACTTTAACTTGGAATCAAAATTACAGAAAATCGAACGAAAAGTACAGGAATTATACCTTGCCATACAGATTGAAAAAATTGTGGACAAGGATGAAATTCTGGAAAACTATCTGAACACGATCAATCTGGGACAAAATACCCTTGGTGTTCAGGCTGCCGCCAATCGGTATTTCGGAAAGGATGTCAGTGAACTGACTTTATCCGAGTGTGCGACCATTGCCGCGATCACGAAAAGTCCGACCGGATACAATCCACTGACTAACCCGGAAGCGAATCAGAAACGGCGGAAAAAAGTGCTGTCCGACATGTTAGAGCAAGAAAAAATTTCGCAAGAGGAATATGACACTGCCATGGGAGATACGGAAGATGTGTATGCAAGAATCCAGACTGCCAACACCGAGTACAAGGAAAGTCTGACGGTCAATTCGTACTTTCTTGACGAGGTAGCAAAAGCCGTTCAAAAAGACCTCGTGAATAAGCTCGGATATACGGAAGACCAGGCATACAGTGCTGTTTACAGTGGCGGATTAAAGATTGTCACAACTCAGGATTTAACCATGCAGCAGATTTGCGACGAAGAATTAAACCGTGCTTCTAACTATCCGTCTTCCATTGACTGGACCGTAAGCGGTGCCATTTCCATCGCACATGAAGACGGTTCGCAGAACCACTACGACCATAACAGTTTTGGAAAATATGTCATGAACCTTTATGGTGAAAAATATGGTCCTTCCGGCACAACGTTTCCTTCAGAGGAAAAAGCTAATGCCATGATCGACCAATATATAGAGACATTGAAAACCGGTGACTCTGATACAGTCTACACAAACATTACCCTTTCACCACAGCCACAGGCAACCATCGTGGTCATGGATCAGTATACGGGATATGTAAAAGCAATGGTCGGCGGACGCGGTGAAAAGACAGCCAATATGAGTCTGAACCGTGCAACACAATCAACAAGACAACCGGGTTCTACCTTTAAGATCCTGTCGACTTATGTACCTGCCCTAGACATGAATGATGATACACTGGCAACCAAAATATTGGATGCCCCTTTGAATTACACAACCGGTGACAAACGTGCAGTAAATAACCATTGGAGCGGGTACAAAGGAAATTTAAGTATTCGATATTGCATCCAACAGTCTGCCAATGTTTGTACGGTTAGAAAATATCAGGAAATCACACCGGCTGTGGGTATGGAATATCTGACAAAGAACTTTGCATTTACCACGTTAGATGCCGTAAGAGATGCCGGTGAGGCAACTGCACTCGGCGGGCTGACCAATGGTGTTTATAATATTGAATTAACTGCTGCTTATGCTTCCATTGCAAATTTAGGAACTTATAACGAACCGATTCTCTATACACAGATTTATGACAATCTTGGAAATCTGTTGTTCGAGAACACACCGGATACCCATACTGCCATGAAGGACTCCACTGCATATCTGATTACCAGTGCCATGCAGGACGTTGTTTCAAAAGGTACCGGTACCGCAGCAAGATTATCCGGTTATGTCGCTGCTGGTAAGACAGGTACTACAACTTCCACCCGTGACTTATGGTTCTCCGGATACACACCATACCTGACAGCCTCAGTCTGGAGCGGATATGATGACAATCAACAAATTGAAGGTTCCAGCAGTTACCACAAAGTAATCTGGCGTAAAGTAATGCAGCGAATTCACGATACGATGGATTACGAATCCGTGCAGTTTGAAATGCCGGAATCCGTAAAAAGAAAAACCGTCTGTACGCAGACCGGACTTCTCGCAAGCAGCGATGCGTGTTCAAAATCAACCGAATATTTTGCAGAAGGAACCGGTCCTAGCAAAACTTGTCCGGGACACAGTGCAACACCGGCTGAAGAAACTACAGAAGGAACTGACGAAGGAACTTCAACACCATAGAAATACAAATAAGAGCACTGCCTCATAACTGATAACGAAACCAGTTACAAAGCAGTGCTCCTTACTTACTTATTTATTTACTCTTCCAGCGCCAATTTTGCCGCACCGTAAATCCCCGCATCATTTCCAAGCTTTGCAAGTGCAAATTCCACCTTATCATTATCCCATAAAGCGGTCTTCAGATAATTCTTCTTAATATAATCCAACAGAACTTCGCCTGCCTTTGATACACCGCCACCGATGACAAACAGTTCCGGATCCAGAATCACTGCAATTTCAGAAAGTGCCATTCCCAGATATTCCCCAAACTGTTCTGCAATCTCCATTGCAACCTTGTCACCCGCTTTTACAGCATCAAAAACATCCTTTGCCGTAACACTATCCAAATGTAAGACAGTGTCATCACTGTTTCCAATCAATCGTTTCTTTGCCAGACGAACAATTCCTGTTGCTGATGCATACTGTTCCAGACAGCCACATCTTCCGCATCCGCAAACTTCTTCTTCCTTGCTTTCCACACAGAGATGTCCGATTTCTCCGCCTGCTCCCCGCACACCGGTATGTATATGACCATCCAGAATAATACCACCGCCTACGCCGGTTCCAAGCGTTACCATAATCTGATTTTGATAGCCCTGTCCGCCGCCTTTCCACATTTCACCAAGTGCAGCCACATTCGCATCATTTCCAACACGAACCTGACATCCTGTCAGTTCTTCCAATTCTTTCTTAACATCCTTGTATCCCCAGCCAAGATTTGCCGTGCTTTTTACAACTCCGTCCTTCGTTGCAGCCGGAACACCGACACCAAGACCGATGATTTCTTCTGTCGTGATGTTTCTTTCATGTGATTTTTTTGCAATGGATTCTGCAATATCCGGTAAAATGGCTTCTCCGCCATTTGCTGTTCTGGTAACAATCTCCCACTTATCCAGCAATGTACCGTCCATCTGAAACAACCCAATCTTTACCGTTGTTCCTCCGATATCAATTCCGTAACAATATTTCTTTTCCATCTCTAATCTTCTAATCCTTTCTGTATCAAACTTTCCTGTAATCTTCTGTATAACTCCTGTGCCGCATTGTATCCCATCTGTTTCTGCCTGTGATTGATGGCCGTAGACTCTACAATGACAGCCAAGCTTCTGCCCGGTCGTATCGGAATCGTATGACACTGCACTTTATTCCCAAGAAATTCCGTATACTCCTCTTCCAATCCCAGACGGTCATACTCTTTTCGCTTGTCCCACTCTTCCAGCGTAATGACCAAATCAATATTCTGTGTTTCCCTGACGCTTTGTACACCAAAAAGGGACTTCACATCTATAATGCCGATACCCCGAAGTTCAATCAGATACTTGGTAATCGGCGGCGCTGTACCCACCAGTGTGGCATCGCTGACTTTCCGAATTTCTACCGCATCGTCTGCCACAAGACGGTGTCCACGCTTAATCAGTTCCAGAGCCGCCTCACTCTTACCAATTCCGCTTTCCCCTCGAATCAGTACACCTACACCATATACGTCCACCAACACACCATGAATGGAAATACATGGTGCCAGTTGTACATTCAGCCAGCGAATGACTTCTGCCTGAAACGGAGACGTCTTTTTATCTGTCGCAAAAATCGGAGTCTGTGTTTCATTTGCCTGCTTTAGCATTTCGTCATCCGGTCTTATCTCTGTCGTATATACCAGACAAGGTACTCCGTAAGACAACAATTGTGCATAAATATCCTTTTTCTGTTCTGCCGATAAGGTCTGCAAATATGTATATTCTACATAACCGATGATCTGCAGACGAACAGAATCGAAATGATCAAAATATCCGGTAAGTTGCAGAGCCGGTCTGTTGATATCCGGAACCGAAACATATTTTTCTGTCAGATCAATGTCGGGAGTCAGATTTTTCAAATTCATTTTTTCGATTAAATCTGTAAGTTTTACACCTGTCATATCATTTTCCTCCTACTTTATCCCTTTCTCTATTCTACCATTAATGAAAAAAATTGTACACTTCCAAAGCAGATTTTTCATTCATGGAAGGAATATTTTTCAATTCCTCCACTTCTGCATTTTTAATCGCCTCGATATTCATAAACTGCCTCATCAGTGCTTTTCTTCTCGCCGGTCCGATTCCCGGAATGTCATCAAGCACCGAATGCACCTGTCCCTGACTTCTCAGTTTTCGGTGAAACTCAATTGCGAACCGGTGGGCTTCGTCCTGTATACGGGTAATCAGTTTGAATCCCTCCGAAGTACGTGCAATCGGAATTTCCTTATTTTGAAAATACAAGCCTCTGGTACGGTGATTGTCATCTTTTACCATACCGCATACCGGAATGTTTAAATGTAATTTATCCAATACTGCAAGTGCCACATTGACCTGCCCTTTTCCTCCATCCATCAAAATCAAATCCGGCAGTGCAGAAAAACCGGTATCTTTTTGATGACTGAATCTTCGTGTCAGCACTTCCTCCATGCTTGCATAGTCATCCGGTCCCTGAACACTTTTAATCTTGAATTTCCGATAATCATTCCGCTTCGGTTTGCCTTTTTCGTACACAACCATAGAGCCGACGGAAGCAAATCCGCTAGTATTGGAGATATCATATGCCTCCATACGTACAATTCCGGAAACTCCCAATAGTTCTTCAATTTCCCGCACAGCACCGATGGTTTTTCCTTCTTCCCGCTTCAGACGTTCTTTATCCGTATTCAAAACAAGTTCCGCATTCTTTCTTGCAAGTTCTACAAGTTTTTCCTTTTCTCCTTTTTTCGGGACTCTGATATGAACACGATGTTCTTTCTTTTCCGTCAGCCACTGTTCCAACAATTCCTGTTCCCCGACCTCCTGCTGCAGCATCAGTTCTGCCGGGATAAACGGCGTTCCTGCATAAAACTGTTTGATAAAACTTGCAAGCAGCTCCGCTTCCGTTCCTTCCGATGCATTTTGCAAAAAGAAATGATCCCGTCCAATCAATCTGCCTCCCCGGATAAAGAATACCTGCACCACCGCATCTTCTTCGTCTTTGGCAACAGCCAGAATATCTCTGTCTTTCGCCTCACCGCTGCTATCCGTAATCTTTTGCTTCTCCGCAATCTGTTTCACACTGTGAAGCAGTTCCCGATATTCTATGGCTCTTTCAAACTCCATATTTTCAGAAGCTTCCTTCATATGCTGTTCCAACTCCCTGATGATTCCATCGTAATGTCCGCCCAAAAAACGCAACATCTCATCAATAGATTTGCGGTATTCCTCCTCAGAGATATATCCTTGACAAGGAGCATAACACTGCTTGATATGGTAATTCAGACATGGTCTGTCTTTCCCGATATCCTTTGGAAGATTGCGATTACAGTTCCTGATGTGATACAGTTTCCGAATCAACTCTATCGTGTCCTTCACCGCACCTGCACTGGTAAAAGGTCCAAAATACTTTGCCTTATCCTTCTGCATGGTACGTGCCAACATCACTCTCGGATACGTCTCATTCACTGTCACCTTAATAAAAGGATATCCTTTGTCGTCCATCAGCATGGTATTATACTTCGGACGATATTCCTTAATCAGGTTACACTCCAGCACCAGTGCTTCCAATTCCGAATCTGTAATAATATACTCAAAACGCCTGATATGCGTCACCATCTGTTCAATCTTAGCGCCCTTATTTCTGCTTGTCTGAAAATACTGGCGCACCCGGTTCTTCAGACTGACAGCTTTTCCTACATAAATAATCTCGTCCTTTTCCCCATGCATCAGATAAACTCCCGGCTTATGCGGTAATTTTTTCAGTTCCTCTTCTATCTGAAACATGATGCTTCCACCTCATTGTCTGACGCATCACCTTTTTCCCAACAAACTGCATTCTCCAACGTCGTCCGGCTGATTGCTTCCAAAGCCTCCTCGGTAAAAAATCCCTGATGTGAAGTAATAATCACATTTGGAAACGAAAGCAGTCTTGCAGTGGTAGAATGCTCCAAAATCTCATCAGAACGGTCTTCAAATACATTCGCTGCTTCTTCCTCATACACATCCAAGCCTACCGCAAAAAACTTGTGTGCCCGAATTCCTTCAATCAAATCATCGGTCTTTACAAGCCCTCCTCTGGAAGTATTGACCAAAATCACTCCGTCTCTCATTTTCTGAATCGTTTCCCTACAAATCAAATGGTAGTTTTCCTCCGTCAACGGACAGTGAAGGGAAATCAAATCACTGCCTGCTAAAAGTTCGTCCAAAGAGACATACTCCACAAAATCCAGTGCCGGATTTTGATAAATATCATATGCCAGTACTTTCATGCCAAACCCATGACAGATGCGTGCCATGGCGGCACCGATTTTCCCGGTTCCCACGATGCCGGCTGTTTTCCGATAAAAATTCACACCCATCAGTCCGCCTAAGCTGAAATCATTTTCCCGCACTTTCACGTAGGACTTGTGCACATGACGGTTTGCCGCAAGTGCTAACATCATTGCGTGCTCTGCAACGGCTTCCGGTGAATATCCCGGTACCCGGAACACCCGGATTCCCAGTTTTTTCGCTGCGGCAATATCCACATTATTAAAACCTGCGCACCGCATGAGCACCAGTTTTACTCCATATTTCTGAAGAACCTTTAATGTTTCTTCCCCTACATTTGAACTTACAAACGCACACACTGCTTCATACCCCTCTGCCATCACTGCTGATTTCGGTGCAAGGTCTCCTTTTAAGTAATCAATCTGTATCCCCGGAAAGTTTACAATCTGGTTGTCAAAAGATTCTCTGTCGTA
>CAZXQK010000035.1:0-8400 GCA_964642785.1 uncultured Faecalimonas sp. | reverse complement strand
AAATCCCGCATATGCAGATGCCTTTGAAACTTCGCTTTATAACGCATATCTGGGAGCTGTTAACACTGAAAAATGTGAAGGAGTGGACATGCGTACACTGTATGGAGGGGCATATCCGGAGTCCATTCCGGAAATCTTGCCTTTTGACAGCTACAGTCCGCTGACAGCAGGTACCAGAGGAAACGGCATCGGCGGGGCGAAGATGATGCCGGATCATCATTATTATGGATGTTGTGCCTGCATCGGTGCGGCAGGAATCGGTCTGGTGCCTAAAATGGCATTGATGAAAGAAAAGACAGGGATTGTCATGAACCTGTATATTCCGGGAAAGATGGAGACCCTCACACCACAGGGGAAGTCCCTGTATTTGTATACGGAGACTGAGTATCCAAAGCATGGTCGTATCCTGATTCGTGTGGAACTTGGACGTGAGGAAACATTTACCATGACACTGCGGAATCCGGCATGGAGCAGGCAGACCGTTGTGAGGGTCAATGAAACAGAGATAGAGAGTGCAGACGGATATATTGGGATAAACAGAGAATGGAAAGATGGCGATCAGGTGGAACTGACCATGGATATGAGAACGGAAGCGGTTCGTCCGTTTCCTTACGGACATGACATTCTGATGACCAATATGGTCGACTGGACGTTAGATTATGTGATCCCGGTTTATGATGTGGAAGATGAGTGTACAAAATATCATGTTTCTCTGAGGAGAGGACCTTTGGTTCTTGCAGCAGACAGTCAGTTTGGATATGATGCGGCAGAGGCATTTGGAATTCTTGTGGGAGATGACGGATATGTGGATGCAGAATTTCCGGAAACGGAATTGTCAGTGTATGAACATGAAACTGAAATGCTCATTCCACTGAAGGATGGAAACAAACTTCGGGTGACAGATTATGGTTCAGCAGGTAAAAAGTGGGGTGCTGAAAATAAAATAGCGGCTTGGATTCGGACAAAATAAAAGTCACTGAGACTGCAGAAAAGAGGATAAGAGAGATGAACGACTGGAAGAAAATCAGTTTGGATGGAAAATGGCAGGTAAATTACATATCTGCGGATGAAATATCAAAAGAGACAGACTTTCCACATACACAAAAGGAACTGGAGTGTTATGGAGAAAATACCATTTCAGGAGATGTACCGGGGAATTTTGAACTTGCATTAGAAAGAGCAGGAGTCGTTCCTGAAATTTTTAAAAATCAGAATGTGTTGCTGTTACAGAAATATGAGGGATATCATGTTTTTTACAGTCGTGCTTTCGAATATACGGCGAAAGAGGGATTTGAACCACAGCTTTTGTTTGAGGGGCTGGATACCATCTGCGAGATTTGGATAAACGGACAACTGGCAGGGAGAACGGAGAACATGGCAATTCCACATACGATTTGTCCGAATAATCTGAGAGAGGGAAGAAATGAAATCGTGCTGCATTTCTTTCCGGTTGTTTTGGAAGCGAATAAGTATGAAAGCAAAGCAGGACATTTCTGTCTGCCATATTTGTATGCAGCTTTGCATGTAAGGAAAGCACCGCACATGTATGGATGGGATATTGCACCGAGAATTGTTTCCTGTGGACCGTATCGTCCGGTATCCTTGCTGTATCGTCCGAAGGAATATATTAAACAGGCGTACCTTGTGACAAAGGCGGTGGATAAGTCACAGAGACATGCAGATATGTTTTTCTTTTATGAAACTTCCGTGACAGGTGCGGATCTGAGCCGGTATACCCTGTCTTTGGACGGAGTCTGTGAGGAGAGCAGTTTTCATGCCGATACTCGATTGTGGAGTACAGGAGGAGACATTGGATTTCATATGTGGGATGCGAAATTTTGGGAACCGAAAGGGAAAGGAAAGCCGTATCTCTATGATGTGACAGTGACTTTGAAGAAGGATGGAATCGTACTTGACCGTTGTTCTTTCCGCAGTGGTATCCGAACGGTAGAACTGATCCGCACCAGTTTCAGTAATGAGAATCTTTCCGGAGACTTTTATTTTAAAGTAAACGGTGAAAAAGTGTTTATCATGGGAACGGATTTTGTTCCCATAGATGCTTTTCATTCCAGAGACCGGGAGCGCCTTCCGAAGGTGTGTGAATTATTGGAAGATGTGGGCTGTAATGCCATTCGTCTGTGGGGCGGTAATATTTATGAGGATGACTACCTGTATGATTACTGTGATGAACATGGTATCTTAATCTGGCAGGATTTTATGCTGGCATGCAGTTTGTATCCGCAGGATGAAGAAATGTGCCAAATGCTAAGAGAAGAAGTGAAAGCGGTTGTACGGAGACTGCGTAACCATGCCGGAATTATGATGTGGGCAGGAGATAATGAAAATGACACATCAGCATGGGGAAGGAGACGAAACCCGGATGAAAACCGGTTGACCAGACAGGTGATACCGGAGGTGTTATCGGAAGAAGATCCATTTCATATCTATCTTCCGAGTTCTCCGTATATGGATCAGCCTTATCGGGAGAAGATGCATCCGTTTGATTTCTGCTATCCGGAAATGGAGCGTTATACGGAGCAGCATTTATGGGGACCACGTGACTATTTCCGTGGGGAATACTACAGTAAAAATATTGCAAATTTTGCAAGTGAAATCGGATATCATGGTTGTCCGAGTCCGGAATCTGTCGGGAAATTTTTGTCTGAGGATAAGATGTGGCCTTGGCAGAACAACATGGACTGGATTGTACATGCGTCAAGTCCGGAGAATACCGGAAAAGGTCTGTGGGACTATCGGATTCAGTTGATGGCAGACCAGATTCAGACACTGTTTGGAAAAATCCCGGACAGCCTGGAAGATTTTTCGTTTGCCAGTCAGATATCGCAGGCGGAAGCAATGAAGTTTTTTATTGAAGTTTTCCGGCTTGGGAAGGAACGCAGGGGCGGTATTATCTGGTGGAATCTGATTGACTGCTGGCCACAGTTTTCCGATGCTGTAGTCGATTATTATTTTGACAAAAAACTGGCATATGATTATATCAAAAACTGCCAGAAACCGATACTTTTGAGTTTTAGTGAACCGGAACAGGGTGAAGTGACGCTGAAGGCAATCAATGATACAGGAAAAGAACTTCTGATCCGATATCAGGTTACGGAATTTGAGACAAGAGAAATACTGGCTGAGGGAACGGCAAAGGTAGGAGAGCAGGTAGAAACTTTAACATCACTTCCGTATCAGGCTGAAGAAAAACATTTCTATGTGATGACCTGGCAAGCGGAAGAAGAAAAGGGTATCAATCATTATCTTTGTGGCGACCCGACATACGACCTGGAGGTCTATCGAAGATTTCTGGCGGAAGTATATGGAGTGAGAAGATAACAGAAAGACGAGGTAGAAAGATTAAGATGAGGATAGAGGTACAACAACAGGAAGGATTTTCCGTTGCCTGGTCAGAGGAGAGACAGTCAGAAGATGTGACGATCCTGCATCTTGTGGCAGATGCAGATAATCGGGCGGAGAAACTGTCTTTGGTTGTCAGGTGGCAGATAGAGAATATCGGTATCCATACGACATGGAGTCCGGGGAATTATAAAAACAAAGAGATTGTACCGGAATGGGGAAGTATGGAAACTTCCTGTGCCATGTCACAGGCACCGGTTTTTGCGGACGTTTCTTATGATGATAAAAACAGACAGACAATTGCGTGTGCGGACGGGAAGAATCAGGTACAAATGCATACAGGCGTGATTGAGGAAACCGGGTGCTTAGACTGCGTAGTGTGTATGAAAGTGGAATATCCGGTCACGCATTATGAAACGGATATTCGTATTGACAGACGTGATATTCCATTTACGGAAGCACTGGAAGATGTGAGCAAATGGTGGGCGACCTATCCGGGATATTTACCTGTAGAAGTACCGCTGCAGGCATATGAGCCGGTGTATTCGACGTGGTACAGTTTCCATCAGGAAGTAGATGTAGACGAGATCGTCAGAGAGTGCCGTTATTTCTCCAGATTGGGATGTAAAACGTTGATCGTGGATGACGGATGGCAGACAGACCGTGTGAGCAGAAGTTATGCATGGTGTGGGGACTGGCAGCCGGTTTCATCAAAAATTCCTGACATGAAAGAATTTGTAAAGGCAGTCCATGATACGGGAATGAAGTTCCTATTATGGTATTCTGTTCCGTTTGTCGGAGACAAAAGTGAGGTGTATCAGCAGTTTAAAGATCACATGCTGTGTCTGGACAGAACAGATGCAGATGGGAATACCTATGTGGTGGATCCGCGTTACCCGAAGGTGCGGGAATATCTGATCGAATTATACAGACAGGCTGTGCTGCAGTGGGATCTGGATGGTTTCAAACTTGATTTTGTAGATTCTTTTCGACCGAGTGATATTGTAAAAGAGGGAATGGATTATGTATCTGTTTATGATGCAGTTGACCGTTTGTTGAAAGATGTCATTCAAACATTAAGAGAAATCAAACCGGATATTCTGATTGAATTCCGACAGTCGTACATGGGACCTATGATGCGCACTTTTGGAAATATGCTCCGTTCCTTTGACTGTCCGAATGACAGTTGGAGTAACGGAATGAATACGCTTGCACTTCGTCTGACGAGCGGGGAAACAGCAGTGCATTCAGATATGGTAATGTGGAATCCGAAGGAATGTGCAGAGTTGGCGGCATTTCAGATCACACGACCGTTTTTTGCAGTTCCGCAGATTTCCGTACGGCATCAAAATTTGTCGGAAGAGCAAAAGATGATGGTGGGATATTATCTTGGATTATGGAAAGAACATCAGGATACGCTGATGTCCGGAACATTGCTTTATAAAGGATATGCAAATAATTTCCTGTATGTTTCTGCAAGAAAGAATGAGACACAGGTGGGCGTGGTTTATGGCGGAAGATGTGCTTATCTGGAGCAGTTGACGGAGCAGATTCTTTTGATCAACTCTTCCCTGGACTCTGTTTTGATGGTGGAATGTAAAGATATGGGAGAGTATACATGCTGTATCCGTGACTGTATGGGAAACCTGGTTCGCAGGGAAAAGATAACCATTCAGAATCGGATGCTGATTGAGGAGATTCCGGTAAACGGCACATTAACATTGACGGCGGTTTTGCCGGAGTAAAGGAGTTGGGTTTTATGAGGAGACATACATTTGCAATGGAAATGAAAACCGGAAGAAGTGGGGAATTTCGCAGTTCGTTAGGGGAAATCTGGCAGGAACTGACTGCCTTTACAGACCGGTGCGGAATCCGAAATTTCAGCATCTGGACTGTCAGCCGGATCGTGTTCGGATATTTCGAAACAGAAGATGGATTTTTACCTGATGTTCAGGATGTGCAGGAAATCCAGGAATGGCAGGAACATTATCAGGATAATTTTCGCTGGATTTCGGTTCCGTTTCAGGATATGAGACTGATGTATCAGGATTACGGAGTTGTACGTGAGAGTAAGGAACTCATCAGACATCGGGTGTTTATCACACGACTGAAGCCAGGCATGGAAGAAGAATACAAAAAACGTCACGATGCTTTAGTGATGGCAAGAGGTAAGCAGGTTACTGCTGGTCCGACCAGCAATTTCTCCATATGGAGTGCAGGCGGTTATATCTTTGGATACAATGAACTGGATACGACGATGGAACACGAGATGACAGAGCAGGAAAGAGAGGATTCCATCCGGTGGGAGAAGAGTATGCTTGAGGTCATGGAGTGGCTTACCAATGACGTGGACTGGATCACGGGAGAATGTCATCCGAGTATACAGCGTCTGGGATGGCATGCATGACACTTGTCACATGTATCAACAGATGTGAAGGAGAGCAAATCAAATGAAAATAATCAAGAAATTAGATGGAAAATGGCAGGGCTGTTATCGCCTGCCGAATCAGGAAGCAGTAGAGTTTGTGGGAAAAGTTCCTGGATGTGCTCATACAGATCTGCTGTCAAACGGATTCATCAAAAATCCTCTTGCAGATTATTGGTCAGAGAAGTGTCTTTTTATTGAAGATGCGGTTTTTGAGTATACGACAAAATTTATATTTGAGGATCAGACGGAAGGGATGAGACTGCATTTTGACTGCCTGGATACATTTTGTGATGTTTTCCTGAATGGTCAGCTGCTTGGCTTCTGTGACGACATGTTTCTTCCATGGGACTTTGATGTATCAGAACAATTATGTGTGGGTGAAAATAAATTGCACATCCGGTTTTATCCACCGAAGGAGCAGGTAAAGGATCGCCCGGAACATCCGGCTGCATTCACAACTGAAAGAGTACATATTCGAAGAATGCAGTGTACATTTGGCTGGGACTGGGTGGCACGGTTTGTCACGATGGGAATAGAAGGAAGTGTCTGTCTGTATCGATATGATGAGATCGAAATATCTCATGTTTCCATAGCAACAACGGCACTGGATTCCTATGGAGCGGAAGTGGATTTTAAGGTGGAGTTTTCAAAGGTTGGAGAACATACCACACTTGTCTGGAGCATTCTTTCGCCGGACAGGAGGGGAATCTGGAAACAACGACGTGCCATTGCAGAAGATGTGATCCATCAGACAGTATCTGTGAATATGCCTTTACTATGGTGGCCGAACGGATATGGAGAACAGCCGTTGTATCTGCTTCGGATGAAGATTTTAGACAAGGACGGACAGGTGCTGCAAAAGAAGGATACGGCATTTGGAATTCGAACCATCCGGATTTTGGAATCAAGGGATGAAAAGGACAGTGATAACTACCGTATTTCTAAGGATTTACAGAAAATTCCTCATATCAGCCAGATGGATCAAAATGAAGAGTACTATGGATTTCAGGTGTTGGTGAATGGTCAATTAGTCTATTGCAAGGGTGCAGACTGGGTACCGTGTGAACCATTTGTATCGTCTGTGACAAAAGAAAAATACAATGCTCTGCTTCAACTTGCGGTGGAAGCGAATATGAATATACTGCGGGTGTGGGGAGGCGGTGTCATAGAGTCCGATCATTTCTATGAGGAATGTGATCGTTTGGGAATTCTTGTAATACAGGATTTCTTGATGGCATGTGCTGAATACCCGGTAGAGGATGCTGATTTTATGGACAAACTGCGAAGAGAGGCAGACGTGGCTGTGAAACGGATCCAACATCACCCAAGTCTCGCATGGTGGACAGGGGATAATGAAAATTCGGAAAACGGTCACCTAGAACTTTGGGATTATAGAGGAAGAAAGGCGGCGCACCAGGCATTGGAACCGATAGTCAGGGGATTAGATCCTTATCGACGTTTTCTTCCGTCCAGTCCTTATGGCGGAAAGCCGTTTAAATCGGTTACAAGCGGCAATGCACACAATACAGCACAACTGATGTGGATGTATGAACAATTTCGTGACAGCGACATGACAGACTATCACAAGATTCTGTCAGCAGGACTGTCTCGCTTCAACAGTGAAATCGCTGTTTTTGGAGCCCCTCCTATGTCCAGCATGAAGCGTTTCTTATCGAAGGAATATTTATACGATGAAGCATGTTTGGAATTTCATACAAAGAATAATCCAGCAGGTCTTTTGGAAGAATTTTCGCTTTATCAGGGGCATCGGACATTTGCCGAAAAACTGTTAGGAAATTTTCAGAGTGATGAGGATCGTCTGTTAAAGATGCGATGTATCCAGTATGAATGGGTACGCTATATGGCAGAATTGTATCGCAGAAATAAAGGGTATACCGGAGGAATACTGTTCTGGATGTATAATGACTGCTGGCCTTCTGACAGTTGGTCTGTGGTGGATTATTATGGAAATCCAAAAGCCGGATGGTACGCAATGAAAAATGCATTCAGGTCTACAATCGGAAGCATTCATAAGGAAAAGGATGAGTTTGTTGTAACGGTTGTCAATGACGGCATGGAAGATGTAAATGGTATTGTCAAAATTACACATCTGAATACCTGCTTAGATGTTCCGAAACAACAGGAAGAGGTTTCTTTCGTTTGTAATCGAAATGAAAAGACAGAGGTGTTCAAATGTAACTGGAGTCTGAGCGAAAGACAGGAACTTCTTATGTTAGAAGTGTTTGCAAGGGGAATAGAAAGACCGTATCGCACGATATATTTCCCGAAACGGATTGCTGACCTTTTACCCGCAGTAGACACAGAAAGAGCAAAAGTCTATATCATGGAGCGGGGTGATGATTTTATCACATTATGTGCAAAGAATTACACACATATGGTAAATTTAGATGGAGATTACATTTTTGAAGATAATTATTTCATGATGCTCCCTGGTGAAATCCGAAAAATTCATTTTCGTCGGACGAGGCAGGCGGCATCTTCGGAGATTATGTTGTACACATTATAAATCATTTTCGGATAAAGGAGAGAAAAAAACATGGAATTTTCAAAAAAATTTGTATGCGAATGCAGGGAATATTCTACTTATAAAC
>CAZXQK010000034.1:0-8586 GCA_964642785.1 uncultured Faecalimonas sp. | reverse complement strand
CAACATTCGAATTATCACTTTCATAAACGTAAATATTAAGTTCCAATTCTTTAATTCCAGTCTTTTCATGAGTGTACTCTGTCCTTTGTTCTAATTTGTTCTGCAATCCACTCTGCAAGCAGGCGATGTCCTTTCACATTCGGATGAAGCCCGTCCATGGTCAGTTCATCGCCCTGATTTGTCTTTGGCTCAGGAAATCGGTCAGTAAAATCTAAATAGGAGATTCCATAAAAATCCAGCAACTCTTTTTCTGCATTCCGATAGTCAGACAGTGGATGCAAATCTTCGACCGGTGAACCGCCATATTTTTTTATTTCGTTTTCTCCATAAATATCATCCTGATGATATCGCTGCAGTGGAAGAATAAAAAGCAGTTTCTCCCGACCGAAGGTTTTAATTAAAAATTCAGCCAATTTGCGAAACGCACCGTAAAATGTATATTCGGTGTCCGACTGCATGTCGCCCAGCACGGCATCACCATGTCCGTAATCATTGGTTCCGCCAAAAACAATCACTAAATCTGCTGATACATCCATTTTTGAAGCACGCATCAGAAATGTTTCATCCATGGCGGCATCATTTGACGGTTGCGTCTGTTTTGCAATTCTTGTACCACAGACCCCGTAATTATTCTCCACTGCCCCCAGTTTCCTGCACAGCAGTGTCGTAAACATATTCTCAACTTTTTCTGCTCCCGCACCGGCTGTAATACTGTCTCCTAAAAAATTGATTTTCACTTTTTTCTCCCTTTCCCATCTTTGCTGTCTCTAGTCCCATCCCGCAAGAGTTTTCAAATCTGTCTCTGTGATCAGCGTATTATCCTGCGGGGCAACTTCTTTATATTTTGTCAATCCTGCCTGATTACAATCTTCTGCAAGAACAGCAAACGTATCACTGTTAGAGCTGTCTGCTTTACCCTTTGAAGGAACCGCCAGTAAAATATACCGGATGGATAACATCTCCAATTGAATGCGTGAAGTATACACCTCTCCCTGCTCCTTAGAGATTTCTCCGACTGACACCTTTGAGCCGATCATATTTAATGCACTGTTCATGGATGCCAGAACCTCCGTTTTGAAAGTACCACCGTAAGAATAATCTCCAATTACTGGATATTTCTGCGTTCTGGTCAATCCCCATTTCTCATAATTTCCCTGTGTAGAAAACATAACCGCTGCCTGTCCACATCCGTAATTCTGTCTAAAGACATTTGCATTCGCCTTATTATTCTCATACACACCGTTCAAAATGGTTCGCTCACTTGTAAAAGCCGTCTTCATCAGGTCAGCCGCCGGTCCGAAATATGCCTTTATGAACTTGTCAATCCGTTCGTTGTATTCATCCTTTGTCATATCCGGATATTTCACAAGTTCACTTCTCAAATACACCTTCAGACGATTCCAGTCTGATGCAACAGCATTATTATACTGAACATTGTCATAGACACCTTTCACGCCCATTTCCGCCGCCAGTTTATAATTCTCATACAACGAATCAAAACAGTCAAACGGTGACAGATAATTATCAAAATATGTATGATACGTCCACAGATAAATATCTCCTGTTTCCTTCACGGCATTTTTCCATTTTGTAAACTCTTCTGTTACATGATAGGTAAATACTGTTTTTCCCGCATCATCTCCTACCTGAACAGACTGATTCACCTCGTCTTTCATGGATTTATACCAGTTAGCAGAAGACGGAGCATATATGACACTCATTCTTATGTTATCCTGTGGCTCAATCGCCACAGACGGTGCTTTAACGGTATTTGCATATGCTATCAGAATAACCGATATC
Organism: uncultured Faecalimonas sp.; assembly: GCA_964642785.1. GTDB lineage: Bacteria > Bacillota > Clostridia > Lachnospirales > Lachnospiraceae > Faecalimonas. Next base: position 6,786 of record CAZXQK010000034.1, on the reverse strand, counting down.
TTCCTATCCGGCTCGCTGCCTCCCATAAGTGCTGAAAGTTCCTTCACCAGCTGATTCATGAACGTCACATACTGATCAGTCCTAGCCTGTCCGGCTTCCGTGCTGTCATTCCATGCCCGGTCATCTGACAATCCAAAGAGATATTCCTCTCTCTTATTGTTCCTGACTCCTGTTTCATACAGCCATTTTGCAGCTTCCTTCGCTGTTTTTTCATCCAGTGGCATGTGTCCATTTGTCAAAGTCCCCGTAAAATAAGAGGTATCCTTCACAAAGGACGTTTCTGCGTGTGCACTGCCGCCCAACATCTCATAATCCAATACATATCCCAGACGTCTCCGATAAGATGCATTGTTTCTTGTTTCGCCATTCAAGTCAAAATTGTAATCGATCTTCGGATTAAAAACAGAATCTGAATCCTCCACATTCACATTTACCGCTGTCCCTGACTGATAAGAAAAGGTGTAACAGTCATCTGCGTATATTTTCAGTCCCACTGCACGGTTCAACAATTCATATACCCCGTTTAATGTCCCCTGTACAGTCCTGCCATACACATAAAGGTTATTCCCACTTTCCTGGAGCACATATCCGTTATCTGTGGTCAGTTTTGAAAAATCCATTTGGTTATCAGCTGCGTACTGTGTACCTATCACAATCTTCTTTGTTGCCTCAGAGGCAGAAAAATCTGCCCCCGTGCTTTCTTTCATATATTTTATAAATTCTTCTGCCGCAAAATCATCCGTCGAATCGTACTGCAATGTGTACTGCATGCTGCCGTCAGCACTGAGGATTTCACGGCTCGTCACAAAAAAACTTCTGTCTGCTGCAAATACCTCTGAGATATAACATGTAACATTATTTCCGTAACTGATATAAATCTGATTGGTATTCGTAATATCAAGGGAAGATAATATTTTTTCTCCTCCAATATAAACATCCCACTTACTGTTTTCGTTCAATTGAAATCTCACTTCTGCCCAGCTCTGTCCATATGCTTTCTCTTTCGATTCCCAGTTATTTTTGTCATTTGTCACACCCAGATACTGCGTGTTTCCTGTCATATTTTTTACGTAGAATTTAACCATGCCATATGATGACAGGCTGATGTCAGGTAGCGTCGTACTGTGATTCCATCCCAGATTTTCAAACAGAGTTGCTTTGTCAGCTCCATAAATCGGAAGTTCTGTATAAGATACTGTTCCGCTTCCATCCCGCATACAATCACGGATCACCTGAGTTTTACCGGTCACATCTTTCCGAAGTGTTCCACGCACTTCCGTCATAAGCAGAGTTCCGCCCATATTGTACATCATCTTATAGTCCGAAAGATTTCCGTTCTTTTTCAATTGAGCCTTATTCCATGCACCATTGACATAACACTGCAGATAATCCCTGTCATTTCCTTCGTCAACAAATTTAATCTCAACCCATTCAGTTGAATTTCCGGCAGCAATATCCGTCTCAGCGTCTGATTCACGGAACTGCCAGTATGCTGCCCCGTCACTCTTCACTGCAAAACGGATCTCGCTGTAAATTGACACATCAAGGTCTGCCATAAGATTCGATTCCAGTGTATAGATTCCATCGCCATTGCCCGTTTTTGTCGTGTGCTCATAACCCATGCCTTTCACTTCCGATAATGCATTGTCATCCGAACTGCCTTTTGCATTTGCCCAAGACTTACTTGCTGCAACCACTTCACCTGTCAGAAGAATATTCCGCAGTTTTCCCATATCACGGTCATTCAATGCATTGTCACGCACGATATCGCATCCTGCCGGACAAGTCCCATGTTCTTCGTATGCCTTAACAGCTTTTTTCTCAAAGCATAAATCTCGGATATCTACTGACAAATCTTCATTCACATCTCCTGTTTCATACGTAAGACCTGCCCGTTTAACACCAAACACTTCTGAGAATGCATAACTTGCAGTACCGAATTTTGCGGTAATCTGCGACAGATCAGAAAGTGTAACACTTTCCTGTGATACCTTTCCTCCAAAATACAGTTTCCATGTCCCGTCATCATTTCGTGTCATTTTAAGTTCTACCCACTTTGTTTTTAACACTTTACTGCCAAAATATCCTGCCGACTCAAACCATGCAGATACATTCTCTGTCGTTTTTCTTATATAAAACAACAGTTTTTCATAAGTTTCCAATTGAACCGAGGTCAAAGAGTACTCTGCAGCCGTCCATGTAGTATCAGAAAGGTTGGAGCCGGTTGCCTGATATACCGGTCTTTCCGCAGAATCAAAAGTTCCTGTATGGGTGCTGAAATTATCTGCGACAACCTTCAACGTGTCGGTTGCATCGTCACGCAGTTTACCACGTACCTCTGTCATAACAAGTGTACCTGTTGTCCCAAACTTCATCTGCAGTTCCGACAGATTCATGTCCAGTGGATATGTATATTGTGTCCACCCCGGACTGTACAGACGAAATGCATTGTTTTCAACCGTTAATTTTATTTCTATCCATTCATTGCCATTACCAGCTGAAAGATTCCAACTGTTCTCTATGGCTTCACCAATTTCATAATATGCAGAACCGTCACTTTTTACAGCAAACCGGATTTCCTGATACATTGACAGATCTACATCACTGAGTAATGCACCCTGATATGTCGCATTACTTCCCGTAACTTCTGACGCATACTGATACCCGCCTTCCGTGTATGTTTTGCTGTTGTCCATAATTCCGTCATAATATGCCCACGGAGATACGGCTGCTACCACTTCCTTATCATCAGCTTTCACCGTCCTCATGCCGGAACCGGTAAAAACTGTACTTCCTGCAAGAACCAATGTCATCAATAGAGACAAACCTCTTATTTTACACTTTCTCATACATACTCCTTTCTGAGGCATTCAGATCCGAATGCCTCATGTATGCCTTATTTCTTCTTTCCAATAACTTCTGTTACAACCAGTGTCCCGCCATTTGCATATTTCATCATATAATCTGACAAGTCAGCCTCTAACGGAATCTTTACATTTACCCAGGAACCATCCATATATCCCTGAAAATACCCATTTCCTTCATCAACAAAAGATATCTCTTTCCACTGTGCACTGTTACTTGCAAAACCACTTGTTTCTCCGGACGGAAACACTTCCCACCAGTGACTTCCATCACTCTTTAACGCAAAACGCACGGACTGATAATCTGCTAATTTCACAGATGATAGTGCACTCGGATTACTGTAAGTAGATATACTTCCTACGATCACTGTTGCTTTTTTGTAGCCTTTTTCCGAATATGTCTGCGTTGCATCCTCTGTTGCACCTTCATACGTCCATACCGTATTTGCCGCAAGACTTTCTCCGTTTTCATATACACTGACATTCCTGATGCCAAATACTTCCGATAAATACCATGTATTAGTACCGAAATTTGCCTTTAACTGATTCAGGTTTGTGATGCTGAGTTTCTGCAGCACATCATTTGTCTTTCCTGCCACATAGACACTCCAGGTATCATCTGAGTTTCGTACCAGTCTGACTTCTATCCACCTGTCTTTCACACCCTCAGAAATATAACCCTGGTCTTCTCCTGTCTGCAGTTCAAACCAAGCCTCAGCTGATGTAGTATTTCTGACATAGAACTTCACGGTTCTGCACGAATCCAAAGACAGATCCATCAGTGCTTCCCATTTCCATTCGGTCGTAAGTTTTGTGATCTTGTCAGCACCCGAAACAGGTTTTTCCACAGTTGCAGCTATTTCACCGCCTGTTTTAATACAGTCAGCCACAGTTATTACGGTTGATGTGGCATCTTCCCTCAAGATTCCTCTGACTTCCGTAATATACATAGTTCCGGCTGTTGCAAATTTCATCTTCAGATCCGAAAGATTCATCGTCAGAGGAAGCTGAACATTTTTCCATCCGTTGTCAGAGGAGCCTTCTTCCTGTACATACAACTGATAATAACCATTTCCCTCATCTTTCAATCTTACTTCTGTCCACTTTGACGTACATCCTGCAATAATGTTATTGTCTCCGTAATTGTCTTCTGTTTTGCAGATTTCATAATAATTTGTTCCATCACTCTTTATGGCAAACCGAATTTCTTTGTAGTCCGAAAGATCCATATCATTGAACAACGCTCCGGCATAAGTAGCATTGTCACCATCTATCTTTGTGGCATAACTGTAGCCGCCTGCCGTCCAGACATTTGACGTATCTGCAACTCCTTTAAATGCCCAAGGTGCGATCACCGCCATGGTGTCTTTTGATGGAGCTTCAACGGCAAACACCTGCGAAAATTCATAAGTTGCCGTACCATAAGCTGCGGTTACCTCTGACAGATTCGTCAGTGAAATACTTTCACTTTGAAGTTTTCCTCCACGATACAGATTCCATGTTCCTTCCGCATTTTTTATCAGTTTAAATTCTACCCAGTTATTGCCAAGCTGACAGCTTCCAAAATAATCAGATTCAAAATGTCCGGATCCGTCTGTTTTTCTTGCATAGAACAGCACTTTTTCATAGGAATCCAGTGAAAGAGCGGTCATACTGTATTTTGCCTCAGTCCAAGTTGTCGTAACTTTTGTAATACCGGTTGCAATCTCAAGCGGAATTTTCTCATCTGTAAATGTACCTGTATAATGGTTAAAGTTTGTTGCTACCATCTTCAGACTTCCCGTTTCGCCTTCTTTTAATACACCCCTTACCTCTGTCATATACAAAGTTCCGCTATCTCCAAATCTCATCTGCAGATCTGAAAGGTTCAGATTCTCGGAAATTGTAAGATTCATGCTTTCTCCGTTGCAATATATTGCAAAGTTACCGTTTCCATCGTTTTTAAATTCATACTCGGTCCATGCCGTAAAGTTTGCAGCCGTCAGAGTGTAAGTATTCGTGGATGTATATCCGATTTCCCACCATTTATTCTCCGGACTTTTTAACGCAAACCGGAAAGAAGCATACTCTGACAGATTCAGGTCTGACATTAAGGTACCCTGGTAAGTCGTATTATTTCCCGTAACAATGGTTGCATAAGTATATCCCAGTTTTTTTGCTGTCTGACTGTTATCAATCTTGCCTTCTCCATATGCCCATGGTGTCATGGCAGCCAAAATGCCTTTTACTTCAGCTTCCGGTTCTTTATAATCCGGATCAGCGATTCCAAACAGACTGGTAAAGTACAGTTCAGAAGCTCCATTAATGGTTACATAAACATCTGACAACGCCTTTGCAGCTTCACCCTTCTTTACACCATCTACATAAACATCAAATGTCCCTGTACTGTTCTTGCGAAGTTCCAGTTTATACCAGGCATTATCATTAACGGCAAGGTAATCTTTTCTGTCTTTTGAGAATTGTAACCAGTTAGTTGAAACATAGTCTGCTTTCTTCATGTAAAAGACCAGACTCTTGTATGGTGCAATGTCAATGTCCGCCAATCCGCGTTTTCCCCATACATCTGCCGTATAACTGTAAGTCTTTGAGTCCGTGATCTTACTGATTGCTTCATAATTGTCTATCTGTGTTGCCGTTTTTGCCACTGCAAGTGCCGGTGCGATCACCTGATAATCTCCTGACAGGTATTCTATCTGTACCGGCTGATAATTCGGATCTGCAATGCCACAAATAGATGTATACTTCAAAGTAGAGTTCCCATTCAGCGTAATCTTAAGATCACTCATGGAAGATATTGTTGCCGACTTTTTCTCCCCATTTACATATACTTCATACACACCATTTTGCTTTTTCAGCACGATCTCATACCACTGGTTATCCCTGTCCTGAATAAAGTTTACGCGTGCCCCAGTCTTTGGCTGAGCATAAAATTCCAGCCAGTTTGACGGGTTCTTATCTTCCTTCTTTAGGAAAAAAGTAAGTTTCTGATAAGGTATGATATCCAGTTCAGCAAGACTGATCGTTCCCCAGACCGTTGTTGTATACTCATATGTCTTTGCATCCTTTACTTTGTTAAGACGTTCATAATTATCCGTCTCTTTGCCCTGCGGTGCCAGTACCGGAACCAGTGCCTGATATTCAGAAGATATATAATCCGGTTCTTTTTCTTTGTAATTCTTATCGCGGATTCCCATCAGGCTTGTAAATAAAATGGTCGACTCTTCATTGAATACGCATTTCAAATCCTGCGGACCTGATACAGTTGCTTCCTGTTTCTTTCCATTGACGGATACCGTAAACTTACCGTCAGATACTTTTTTCAATTCTACTTTAAACCATCTGCTGGCATTTGTAGAAATATAATCATTCAGCTGATTTCCTTTTTTATCTGTCTTCGTAAAGACAAGCCAGTGTTTTACGCTGGCATCATCCTTGCGGATGAAAAATACCATATCCGTATATTTATCAAAATTTATCTCATTGTTAAAAGAAAGTTTGCACCACTGCTCTGTGATATACTGATACGTTTTTGCATTAACAACCTGTTTCACCAGTTCATAATTTTCGATTTCTTTTGCTTCCACCAGGATCGGCATATCGATCACTTCATATGCAGACGATATATAGTCCGGAGCAGGTTCTTTATAATTCGCATCCACTATACCTACCAGAGATGTAAAACGTACCTGACTGTTCTCATTCAATGCACACTTAAAATGATCTGCATCAATGACTGGCGTGTCATTTTTTTCTCCATTTACATAAAGGTAGATTTTTCCGTTTTCTTTCTTGAATTCAATACGATTCCACCTATTCTCCCTCGTTGCCAGAAATTGTGTTTCTTTTCCGTCATCTGACTTCTGCATCATGGAGATCCATGTATTATCATTCACATCATCTTTCTTAATAAAGAACAGCAGAC
>CAZXQK010000033.1:0-8693 GCA_964642785.1 uncultured Faecalimonas sp. | reverse complement strand
TGCCCACCAACAGTGGAATGGATAAAGAAAGTGCGGTACATATACACTATGGAAGAAAAGAACAGGAATTAGAAGATTATTCCTATCAGGCAATGGGATTTGCACCTTATTTTGAACGGAATATTTCCAATTATCGCCCAACCACCTGTCTGTCCGAGTATGTGGGTTTTGACAGTGGAGATTATCGGAGTGATTCTTTGAGAATCAAGAATCAGGATGGAAATGCAGTTACTGTATTAACCTATCAGGGATATCGTATTTTTGATGGCAGAGAGGTGCTTGAGGGACTTCCGTTTGCAGAGGCTGACAAAAAGACACAAACCTTGGAAATTACATTATGCGATGCGTATACGAAGGTAGACGTGAAACTGTATTACACGGTTTTTCCGGAGGAGGATGTCATTGCCCGATATGTGAAAATCACCAATCAGGGGCAGGAAGCAGTGACCGTGGAGAAATGTATGAGCCTTCTGCTGGATCTGCCAAGAAAAGATTTCGACATGATAAGCCTTTATGGGGCACAAAATTATGAGAGAAACGTACAGAGACAGCCGTTGATGTTCGGCATGCAGAGTGTCGGAAGCAGGAGGGGAGCGTCCAGCCCACAGTTCAACCCGTTTTTCGCACTGTGCGACCATGATGCAACTCAGACAGAAGGAGAAGCATATGGATTTAACTTCGTGTTCAGCGGAAATTTTGTGGATGAAGTAGAAGTCGATTATTTGGAACACACCAGAGTGCAGGTCGGACTTGGCGGTGAAAATTTCAGTTGGAAACTGGAATCAGGAGAGTCCTTTATGTCTCCGGAAGCAGTGATGACGTATTCGCCGGAAGGGTTGGGACAAATGACACGAAATTTCCATCGTTTTACCCGCAGACATATTTTGCCGAAGGAACCATTTGCACAAAGACCGGTTGTTTTAAATACATGGGAAGCCTGCTACTTTGATATTGATGAGGATGTCATGGAAGAATTTGCCAAAACGGCGGCAGAATCCGGAATTGACATGCTTGTGATGGATGATGGGTGGTTTGGTGCAAGAAATGATGCAACTGCAGGACTTGGTGACTGGTATCCGAATCCACAGAAGTTCCCAAATGGTCTGAAACCGTTTATAGATAAAATGAAGAGTTATGGTTTAAAATTCGGTATCTGGGTAGAACCGGAGATGGTGAATCCGGATTCGGATCTGTACCGCACACATCCGGAATGGTGTATTGCCTGTCCGGGACGTGAGAAGATGATGGGAAGAACCCAGTGGGTACTGGATATGGGAAATCCGGAAGTTCTCGATTATCTGAAAGAGATGTTTACAAAGACATTTGACGGAATCGGAATTGATTATTTCAAGTGGGATATGAACCGACATCTGTCACAGGTTGGCTCTGCATATCTTCCGGCTGACAGGCAGGGAGAAACGGCATACCGTCATATGCTTGGCGTGTATGAACTGCTTCGCTGGTTCGGAGAGCAGTTCCCGAATGCCATGATAGAAACATGCTCCGGCGGTGGCGGACGATACGACCTGGGAATGATGAAATACGGAACCATGATCTGGACCAGTGATAACACCTGGCCGGATGCACGTATCAAGATACAGTATGGTTCGATGATGGCATATCCTGCTTCCACCATGAGTTGTCATGTATCCAGACATGAGGTTTGTGAGGACGCAGAGTGTCATAGATTCCGGTTTGAAGTTGCACTGGGCGGTGCTCTCGGCTATGAAATGCATCTTCCAAAGTCGAGTGAGGCTTTGAAGGGAAGAATCCGGGAACAGATCGCCACATATCGGAAGTATGAAGATTTGATTCTGCGTGGGGACTATTACAGTCTGTTCAGCCCGTATGAAACAAATTATAGTGCTTATTATTACACAGATGAGAAGAAGGAAAAGATTCTGGTTTCTTTCCTGCAGCAAAAACCAGAAGAGCCGGGAAAAGTTTGTCTCCCGATAGAGGTGGCACAGGAAAATGCAGTATATACAGATGAGAGTACCGGAGAAATCTATACCGGAGAAGCATTGCAAAAAGGCTTACAGGTGCAGTCAGCAGACAACGACCACCATTCGAGGATGTGGTATCTGGTAAAGAAGATGTAAATAAAGAACACAGATTGGAGAAGGAAGAATGAAAGTAACGGATATCAAATGTTTTACAGTAGACTGTTTCCGTACAAACTGGGTGTTTGTAAAAGTTTACACAGATGAAGGAATAGACGGTGTCGGAGAAGCAACACTGGAATACAAAGAAAAAGCACTTTGGGGTGCCGTGGAGCACATCAAAGAATATCTGGTGGGGAAAAATCCATTGGATATCGAGAAACACTGGCATGCCATTTACAGGGATGCCTACTGGAGAGGCGGTCCGGTGCTGATGTCAGCGTTGTCGGCAGTGGAGATGGCACTTTGGGATATTTTAGGAAAGCACTTAAATGTTCCGGTGTATCAACTGCTTGGCGGTAAGGTAAATGATAAGGTGCGTATTTATGTAAACGGCTGGTTTGCAGGTGCGAAAGAGCCGGAGGAGTTCGGAGCGAAGGCAAAGGAAGCGGTAAAACGTGGCGTGACGGCAATGAAATGGGACCCGTTTGGGAAAAATTACCTGAACATTTCCAATGCAGAACTGGACAAGGCACTGCGTAATGTGGCGGCAGTGCGGGAAGCAGTAGGTCCGGAAGTTGATTTGCTGATTGAGGCACATGGACGGTTCAATGTTCCGACAGGTATTAAGATTGCGAAAGAATTAGAGCAGTTCAAACCGATGTTTTTGGAAGAACCGACACCACCGGATAATCTGAATGCACTGAAAATGGTGCGGGATAAATCACCGGTAGCCATTTCAGCAGGAGAAAGACTGTATACACGTTGGGATTACAAAGAAATGTTCGATTTGATGGCGGCAGATTATATTCAGCCTGACATCTCTCATGCAGGCGGAATCATGGAATTGAAGAAGATTGCAGCAGAGGCAGAGTGCAGATATATTCCGTTTGCACCGCATAATCCGTCAGGTCCGGTTGCCAATGCGGCAACCCTGCAGCTGGCGGCAACCTGCCCGAATTTTGAAATTCTTGAGATTATGTATTCCGATGTGGAATGGAGAAAAGATGTGACAAACGAAAGTCTGGAATACAAGGACGGCTATATCACGATTCCGGACAAACCGGGGCTTGGTATTGAAATCAATGAAGAAGCATGTCTGAAGCATCCGTATGAAGTGCATACACTTCGACATTATACCGGAGCATTAACGGACATCAGACCGGCAAAAACAGAATTTTATTTTTAGAAGTTGAGAAGGAGACTGAAACGATGAGTAAATGTGTATTAGTGACAGGAGGAACCGTCAACACAGGATTTGGCGTGGCAGAACGGTTTGCAAAAGAAGGATACGCTGTTTTTATCACCAGCAGACGGGAAGAAGAAGCAAAAAGTGCCGCAAAGAAAATAGAAGAAACATACGGAGTGGCAGCCAAAGGATATCAAATGTCCGGCACTTTGGATGAAGAGGAAGTAAAAGCGGTTTTTGCCGATATCAGAGAGCAGGGATACTTGCTTGACTGTTTGGTTTTAAATGCTGCAAACCTTGGAATCCGTCAGGAATTTCTGACGGTAACGGCAGAAGAATTTATGTCCGTCATCAATACAAATATGGGATGGAATTTCCTGCTTGCAAGACAGGCGGCAATTCAGATGATGGAAAAAGGAAAAGGAAGTATTGTTTTTGTTAATTCCAATACGGCATACCGTTGTATTCCGGACAGGATTGCTTATTCCGCATCAAAAAGCGGTGCCCTCGGTATGATGAGAGCACTGGCATTTGACTTAGGGAAATACAATATCAGAGTAAACGCAGTGCTTCCGGGGATGATCAAGACAGACCGTTGGGAAAACAATTACAATAACTGTCGTGAGGCACTGTCGAATTATACGCCTCTTGGAGATATCGCTGATTTTGAAGACATTGCCAACGCTGTGTACTATTTCGGCAGTGATGCATCACGCAACACCACAGGTGCAGAACTTGTGGTAGACGGTGGAAATATGATTCAGTTGTATCCGATCATTCCGGAAAAGTAGGAGTCATCTATGAGAGAAAAAATATTATTTGATGAAAACTGGCTGTTTCATTTGGGAGATATCCCGTACAAAATGCCGACACAGAAAGGACCTATTTACACACAGGCGAAAACTGAGCGGTTTCACTACGGACCGGCCGGTAAACATTATCGTGCGGTGGATGATGATTTCAGCAAGACAGAGGAACTGAATCCGGAGACTTGGGTTACGGTGAACCTTCCGCATGATTATATCATCGGTCAGGAACCAAAAGAGGAATATAATAATGCGTTGGGTTATTTCAAGTATGAGAATGCGTGGTACAGGAAGACATTTTCTTTATCAGAAGAAGATAAAGAGAAAAGAATCTGCCTGTACTTTGAGGGAATTGCCACGAATGCAACCATCTATCTGAATGGCTGTCTGATGAAACATAATTTTTGCGGATATAACAGTTTTGAAGTAGACATTACCGACTATGTGGAATTTGATTCGGAAAATGTTCTGGCGGTGTATGTTGACGGAACCGGAAATATGGAAGGCTGGTGGTATCAGGGAGCGGGAATTTATCGTCATGTGTGGCTGGTTAAGACCGCACAGGTTGCCGTAGACTTATATGGTATCTATGTGAAGCCGAGAAAAGAAGATATCTGCTGGAACGTAGAGATTGAAAATACCATCCGAAATGATTCCTATGAAAAGCAGGAAGTGACTGTTATTACAGACATCATGGATGGTGATAAGGTCGTATTGTCACTGGAAAAAGATGCGGTTGTGGCGGCACGCGAAAAACGTGTGATTGCATTTGGCGGAGCAGTAAAAGAACCGCAGTTGTGGAGTATCGAAACTCCGTATCAGTATGTGGCAAGGACGAAGATTCTTTGTGAAGGGGAAGAGATTGACAACAGTGAGACGAAGTTTGGATTCCGTACCTTTGCATTTGATAAAGAAAACGGACTTTTCCTAAACGGAGAGAAAATCTTCATTAACGGATTGTGTGCCCATGCAGACTTCGGACTGACAGGCAAGGCAGTGCCGGATAACATTCAGAAGCACAAAGTCGCCCTGATGAAGGAGATGGGAGCAAATGGTTTCCGTTGCAGTCATTACCCGCATTCGGAAGCAACCATGGATGCTTTGGATGAGATGGGATTTGTCGTGATGGCAGAAACAAGATGGTTTGAGTCGACGGAAGAAGGCATCGAACAGTTGGAAATGCTGGTGAAAAGAGACCGCAACCGTCCGTCTGTCCTGTTCTGGTCCGTAGGGAATGAGGAACCGAAATTCTCCAGTGAATCCGGAATCCGTATCTGCATGCATATGATGGATGTTGTACGGAAACTGGACGATACACGCATGATCATCTGTGCGGTGGATGCACCGGGAGACTCGACGGTATACGATCATCTGGATGCCATAGGAATTAATTATAACCTGAACAAGTATGACGAACTCCATGAAAAATATCCGGATAAGATGATTTTTGCCTCTGAATGCTGTGCTACGGGTACGACCAGAGGATGGTACTATGATGATGCACCGAAAAAAGGTTATATCAATGCATTTGATAAAGATACGACACATTGGTTCCGAGGCAGGGAAAATACATGGAAGTTTTTTGGAGAGCGTGAGTGGATTGTGGGTGCCTATCAGTGGACGGCATTTGAGCATCGTGGAGAATGTGTATGGCCAAGACTGTCCTCACAATCCGGTGCCATCGATTTATACCTGCAGAAGAAAGACGCGTTCTATCAGAATCAGTCACTCTTTATCCAAGACAGACCGATTCTTCACTTACTGCCACATTGGAATTTTGAAGGCAGAGAAGGGGATGAAATTCAGGTAGGGACATACACGAATTGCGAGGAAGTGGAATTGTTCTTAAATGGAATGAGTCAGGGAAGAAAGAAAGTGGAACGGTTCGGAAATGCCCGCTGGATGGTAGTATATCATCCGGGAACGATTCTCGCAGTCGGTTACAACAATGGAGTACCGGTTATAGAAGAAAAGTGCATGACAACAAAAAGACCGTATGCACTGGTGCTAAAACAGGAGAATCATAATATAACAGCGAACGGTCAGGATATGGTATTGCTCAGTTGTTACTGTATCGATCAAGATGGATTAGAAGTTCCGACAGCGACACCATTTGTAAGATTTACCACCAATTCATATGGTACGATCGTGGGAACAGGCTCTGATATCTGTGATCATCATCCTGTTACGGACACAGACAGACGTATGCGGGCAGGACGAATTTCCATTGTCGTACAGGCGGGAAAACAAGCAGGAATGTTAAAAGTATATGCCGAAGCAGACGGACTTTATACAGCAATGACTGAGGTAGAACTCATAGAAGGATAAAAATAGGAAGAGAGAATAAAATGGGATATTTATTTTTACTGATTTCATTATTAGCCGGCACGACAAAAGGCTATTGTGGGAAGAAAACAAGCGGTTATGTACAAGGATATCGTGATGCCATGCTGATGAATACCATCCGAATGTTACTTTGTGTGCTGATTGGATTTCTTATGATTTTGTCTGAAAATGACATCCGGGTACTTGTTCCTACAGGCTCTGTTCTTGCAGTATCAGCACTGTCAGGAATCACAACTTCTGTTTTTGTGGTGTGCTGGCTGTTGTCAGTGCAAAAAGGTGCGTATATGATGCTGGATGTATTTCTGATGTTAGGGGTTTTGGTTCCTCTGACGGCAGGGCAGTTATTCTTTCAGGAAACAGTAAGCATAAAACAGTGGATCGGTGTTGCCATTTTACTGATTGCCGTGTATATCATGTGTACCTACAATAAGACAATCAAAGGACAGATGAGCATTGGCTCTCTGATATTACTAATGGTCTGTGGTATTGCAAACGGTCTGACAGATTTTTCGCAGAAGCTCTTTGTTATGATGGAGAGCGGTGTGCCGACTTCCGTATTTAATTTTTACACATACATATTTTCCGCAATTGTGCTTTTCGTGTGCTATCTTTTCTCACATAAGAGTGAAAGTAATCGACAGGGAGAGGGCTTTTCCATACGCAGTATATTTGGTTACGTGCTGGTGATGTCCATCTGTTTGTTTGCCAATTCTTATTTTAAGACGCTGGCGGCAGGATATCTGGATTCAGCCATGTTATATCCGCTGAATCAAGGCTGTGCATTGATTTTATCGTCTGTCATGTCAGCGACGCTGTTTCGTGAAAAACTGACGGCACGTTGTATAACGGGGCTTGTTGTTGCATTTATCGGACTTTTAGTACTGAATGTGTTGTAGAAATTTTGTAGAGAATTGCAGAATGAATCATAGAGTGCGGAGTGGGAGTTCGAAAAGAACTTCCACTATACTAATTACATCAAGGGACACAAAGTTTCAAACATTCAAGTGTCTCATGTGTGCTTTTCAAAAAGCGTATCCGAATTTCAAGGCGTGTCAGCCGGAGAATTTCAGCATTGATGAATTTAATAACGAAGGTCGGTGGGGCTTATGATTGTGGCTAATTCATTTTAGGACTATGAATCAAAAAAATTTATGCTAAGATGAAGGAATGAAGATGAAGTACCCAAAGAGTCAGTCGATTTATTAAAATTTGTCGGTTCACCACTTTCGGAAAGCGAGGAAGCATATGATGATGCGTTCATCAAAAAACTGCAGACCACGATACAGGAAGTGAAACGAAGCCGTGAAATGGGGGCAAGGTATATGACGTTTCAGGAATTATTGGATGATGAACGAGCATGGGGACGTGAGGAAGGCATCGAAATCGGGCGCAAGCAGGGTCATGCACAGGGACTGGAACAGGGACGCACATTACAACTTAGAGAACTTGTGCAAAAGAAACTTGCGAAGAATAAATCCATAGAGCAGATAGCGGAAGAACTGGAGGAGGATGCAAGTATAATCGAGGAGATTATGCGAATTGCTTCTTATACTGAAAAGGTGTCATTCCGTAGGATCTCTTAAATACTTTTATGAAATAAGAAATGTCGCTGAATCCGGACTCCATGCCTGCCTGTTGTACACAATATCCCTGCCTTAAAAAAGAGGCTGCAAGATTCAGTCTTTTTTTCTGAATAAATTCCAAAGGAGTCATATTAAGTTCCTTGGAAAAATAACGTTCCAATGTGTTCAGACTAAGGTGTGAAATCTTTGCTAAATCTGTAATGCGTATCGGCTCACATATATGTGTGTCAATAAAATGCAGAGCCTCTGAAATTTCGGATTTTGTCCGGTCTGTCAAAGATACGTCTGATAGTTGTTCCTGGTTTAACAGTCCGATCAGCTTCCAGAAGCACTCGTGTTTTTTCGGTTCGGAAAGTCTGGTTTTACAGAATCTCTCACACAGATGAATCAGACGTTCACCGATACTGCACTCATAAGAAATCAGATTTCTTTCACCGAAAGGACGGTTGAAGAAAGGTGTCAGGATTTCTTCGTTTCCCTGCGACGTGAAAAGAATCCAGTAAAATTCATGGGCAGCGTCACTGTGATAGATACAGTGATGGTATTCATGAGGTCTTGTGATGATGGCATCCCCACGTTTTACCGGGTATATGTTGTTTTCGACCATGAAAGAGATGTCTCCGCTTAAGTTTATGTAGACCTCGCAGCAATCATGGATATGGGGATC
>CAZXQK010000032.1:0-8919 GCA_964642785.1 uncultured Faecalimonas sp. | reverse complement strand
GTATGGGTTCAGAGGCGTATTTATCAATGATGAAGATTTCCTGACGGGATGGAAAGACGGAGGCGGAATCCGAGACATAGATTATCATTGGTATACGATGACGGTTGATGAAACGGTTATGGATATGGTCGTAGAGACTATTCTTCGGTTGAAACTGAACCTTGTCATTCCGGCAACTTTGCTTGATATTGATAATCCGCCTGAAAAATTGCTTGCAGACTGCGTGGCAAGGAGAGGCATATTCTTGTCGCAACATCATCTGGAGCCATTGGGAGTGTCTCATTTTACATTAGACCGTTATTGCCGAAGATTCCACAAAGAAGGAGCATATTCCTATATACAATATCCTGAACTGCTGGAAGAAGTATGGAGTTATTACGCAAAAAAATGGGCTGAATATGATAATGTTGTGTGGCAGATTGGCTTAAGGGGAAAAGCAGACCGCCCGGTATGGGAAGAAGAAGAACCGAATGAAAAGGAATTAGCAGAATTTGGTGAATTTATCAGTTCTGCGATTGAAAAACAAAAACAAATTATTGTAGAAGCGACAGAGGGAAAAGCCAAATATTATACAAGTACACTTTGGATGGAAGGTTCCCGTCTGGCAGAAAAGGAATTGTTAAAACTACCGGAAAACACGGTTATGGTATTTGCTGATACGGGACCGAATCAGATGTATGGAGCAGATTATTATCGTGTTCCCCGATATGATGAAATAAAAAGTGGTATTTATTACCATCTCCAATATTATTGCTGTGGTCCACATCTGGTGCCGGAGACCGGATTGGATAAGCTGTATTACAATTTAAAACTTGCAAAAGACAAGGGAGATGATTCCTATTGTATCCTTAATGCTTCTAATATTCGGGAATTTGTTTTTGAACTTACGGCATATGGACAGATTCTGTGGGATACGGATGCATTCTGTAAAGAAGAATACATGAATACATATTGCAAAAAATATGGGGAATTTGCTGAGGATGCAAAAACTTTGATCGAACAATATTATAACCTTCTTCCTGAAATAGATGTGCACTATCTTTCACGCCACCATGAGAAATATTTTAACTATGATTTTGAACATGCACCTGTCGGAATCAAGAATTTCGTTCTGAAAGAGGGAAATGTCTTAGAACATGGAAGGGATTTGCTTTACAATTTTCACCAGACGTTTGAGATTCCTTTGTGCGAAGAATTTTATCACGCACTCAAACCAGTTGTGCCGGTATATGTTGAACTCTGTGAAGATTTCCGAAAACTGGCTGATTCACTCCCGGTGTCCATGAAGAAACATGTGGAAGTGACGTGGCTGTGTTATGCAGTGACACTGCGATATATTTATGAATGGTATGTGAATATTTATGAGGCAAAATGCTGTCGCCTCAGTGGAAACAGTGAACAAATGAAAAAATTACTGTATGCAGCCTGCGAAAATTTAGAGACGTATCTGGATTACAGGAAATGTGCAGAATATGGAAAATTCAAAAATTGGTATCGGGGCGATTTGAAAATGGAAGTGAAGCAGAGGCTTTATGCTACAAGAAGACTTTTGGGTCAGACGCCTGAATTTTATTGATTCGCAGGAAATGTGACATGAAAAAAATTAGAAAAACGGAATGTTATGAACAAATTAAAAAAAATACGGTAAATGCAGCAAATCAGTTAAGGGAAACAGAGTATGTAACTTTTGAAAATACGGATGGAGCAGGGATTCGGGTTATGTTTGTTGGGAATTCCATCACCCTTCATGGAGTGGCATATCATATCGGATGGCATAATAATTGGGGGATGGCTGCATCTGCAAAAGAAAAGGATTATGTTCATCGGCTGATTTCAAAAATAAATGCTGTTAAAGAAGATGCTTCTTACTGCATATGTCAGGTATCGGCGTGGGAACGTGGCTATATGGAAGGAACAGAAAAGTTCTATGCATTATATGAAAGTGCAAGAAATTTTCATGCGGATCTTATTGTTTTGCGGTTTGTGGAAAATTGTTCTTTTGACGGATTTGATGAAGAACTGTTCAAGACAGAGTTAGGAAAACTGTTGAATTTTTTTGACCCGGAAAGGAGAGCCCAAACGATAATCACGACCGGATTTTGGCGTCATTGTGCTGATGATACAATCCGGGAATTTGCGAAAGAAAATCAGATTTCAGTGGTTGAACTTGGAGATTTGGGTGAAAAAGATGAAATGAAAGCATTAGGTCTTTTTGAACACAGTGGTGTTGCAAATCATCCGGGAGATTCAGGTATGGAGAAGATTGCCGAGAGAATTTTTGAGAAAATAAATATTTAATATTACAGGAAGTCCGAATCATTGTGCAGGGCTTCCTGTTTCTTTTTGTAATTGAAATTTTCATACAAGTTATTAAGATTTTAAATCAATACATTTGCTGAGAAGGTATGCTAGTATTTTAATAGGTTATATTTAATGAAGACAGAAGGAATATGGCGATGAGGCAATTATATGAGAACGTAATTAAAGTGGACGGCATAATGGATGATGCTGTCAGGTTTGTGATGGATAATCAATTGAAGAATAAAAAAACATGGGATGCATATATTGATGTTTTTTTTGACCATGAGGACGGAAAGGACGAAAGATGGCGTGGTGAATATTTTGGAAAGCAGATGCGGGGAGCATGTTTCGCTTATGTGTATACCAAAGATGAAGAATTGTATGATGTTTTAACGTGGGCAATTAAGCGCATTATGGATGCACAGGATGATTTGGGAAGAATTTCCACATATACCACTGCACATGAATTTTGTGGATGGGATTTATGGTGCAGGAAATATGTTCTTACAGGATTACAGCATTATTATCGCATTTGCAAAGATGAGAAACTGAGAGAACAAATTATTTCCGTGTGCTGTCGGCATCTTGATTATATCATTGAAAAAATCGGAAAAGGAAAGATAGAGATCACAGGTACATCTGAGTGGTGGGGGGCTGTGAATTCCTGTACTATTTTAGAGCCGACTGTGGAACTTTATAAGATGACAGAGTATGAAAGGTATTTAGACTTTGCAAAATATATTATTTCAATGGGAGGCAGCAGTTCATGCAATCTGATAGGACTTGCCTTGAAGGGGGAACTTTATCCTTATCAGTATCCTGTTACGAAAGCATATGAGATCATGTCTTTCTTTGAGGGATTAGTGGCATATTACGAGGTGACAAAAGAAAGAAAGTATTTAGAAGCAGCAGATAAGTTTTATGAGGCAGTTGCAGAAAGCGATATTACTATTATAGGCTGTTCCGGCTGTACCCACGAGTTGTTTGATCATTCAGCAGCGAAGCAGACGGAATATAGTGACGGCATTATGCAGGAAACGTGTGTCACGGTTACATGGATTCGTGTGATGACGAGAATGTATTTCCTGACAAAAGATGTGAAATATATCGAACGTATAGAAAAATCCGGTTATAACGCATTGTACGGAAGCCTGAATACGAAACAGTGTAAACAGTTAGAAATGGTTTCGGGTGAATATTTGGAAGCCAAAACATTTGACAGTTATTCACCGCTTTATATGAATGTACGCGGCAGAGGTGTTGGCGGATATTTGAAATTTGAAAACGGAGAGTACGGTGGCTGCTGTGTTGCAATCGGTGCCTGCGGTGTTTCGTTAATGCCTCTGATGGCAGTTGTATGTGACGAAGAAAGTATCTACATTAATCAGATGTTCAGAGGAACGGTTGAAGTTAAAGATGTTAACGGAAAGAGTGTGATATTGCAATTTGACAGTGATTATCCGATGCAGGGAATATGCAAAATTATTGTGCGTTGTGATAAGGAGTGCTGTTTGAATTTAAAGATTAGAAAACCAATCTGGTGTGATGAAATGACGGTTCAGGGGGCTTGTGCGGAAGCAAATGGTTATTATGAACTGTCGGGTATATTTTCTGATGCTCAGGAAATTATCTTCTCATGGCAGATGACTTTGCAAACACATCGTCTGAATGAAAAAGTGGCATTTACATACGGACCGATAACGCTGGCATGTGACAGTGCGAAAAGTTGTAGGGATATTCAGGCTCCGGTGAAAGTTCAGGAAGATCCAACCTATGAAATACTTGTTCCGGAAAAAGATGAACTCGTCAGGATAGAATGCATCACCGATGATGGAAATCTTTTACTTACAGATTATCAGTCCTGTGGTAAGAATTGGCTGCAGGAAAAAAACATGATAACTGTTTGGTTGAATACTAAATAAGATAATATTTCAAATAAGAGGAGGAGAAAGAAATGAAAAAGAAATCTATTTTAGCGGCAGGGATGGCAATGCTTATGGCAGCATCTGCAGTCTCATTTACCGGATGTGGAACAGAAAACAAGGCGGACTCTGATAAGACGCACCTGTCAGTCATGAATTATGATGGTGGTGTCGGCTCAGAATGGTTAAAAAATGTAGCTGCAAAGTTTGAAGAGAAGTATGCGGATGTATCTTTTGAAGAAGGAAAGAAAGGTGTTGTCATTGACATTGGCAATGAAAAATTAGATGGAAGAACCGGTATCACCACAACTTCATATGCATTGTGGTTTTCAGAGGGAAATGCATATAATGATTACGTAGCATCGAATCAGTTGGCAGATATTTCTGATATTCTTACAGAATCATTATCGGAAGTATCAGGAGGAGCAGAAAGCGGAACGATTGAGGATAAATTGTCAGATGAACAGAAAGAAGCGTTGACTGCAATTGACGGAAAATACTATGCTCTGCCACATTATGAAATTTATACAGGACTTGTTTATGATGTCGATTTGTTTGATGAATATGGTTATTATTTCAGCAATGACGGTGGTCTTACGAATGTTGACGATGATAAAACGGTCGGACCGGATGGAGTGAAGGGTACGAGAGATGACGGACTTCCGTCTTCATATGAAGAATTATACACCTTGATGGATCAGATGGTTGCTGACGGAGTAACGCCTTTTACATGGACTGTTGCTACGGAAAATTATGTGAATGATTTATTTGCAGGATTATCTGTTGCATATGCAGGTAAGGATGAGTTTATGTTAAATTTCACATTTGACAGCAGTAAAACCAATACGCAAGCGACGATCATTGATTCATTTAACGGCAGTACACCAATAGAAAAGAAGGTCGATATCAGCAGTGAAACAGGTTATCTGATGTCTGAACAGGCTGGTAAATATTATGCCTATGAATTATTAGAAAAGATTATGTCAAGTGACAATTATCATACAAAATTAGATAAATCGACATCTCATCTGGATGTGCAGGAAAAATTTATCCTGAGCAATCTGAAGGTTGGAGAAAGCCCAGTTGCGATGATGATTGAAGGAAGTTATTGGTATAATGAAGCCGGAGAAGCATTGAAACGTTCGGTTAATACATATAAATCAAAAGCAGAAAATAGAAGATTTGGCTGGATGCCGTTACCTGTTCAGTATTCAGGAAGTGTAACAGAAGGTAATGGACAGAAAAATACTGTTTTAGAAACAAATAACTCCTTTGCTTTTATTAATGCAAAATATAAGGATGACGAAGTGACATTGAAAGTTGCAAAATTGTTCTTACAATATTGTTATACAGATGAGGCATTAGTTGATTTCTCAGTTACAACAGGTATTCCGAAAGGTGTAAATTATACGATTCCGGAAGATAAGATGGATGAAGTAGACTGCTATTTCAAACAAGATGTTTTGGAAACAAAATTAACATCGGATGTTGTATATCCATATTCAGCAAACCCGATTTTTGTTAATGATCAGAGCAGTTTCATGTTCTTACAACATGGTGATGTATGGGCATCGACTGTAGATAATCAGACTTTTGCAAATTATTATGCCGCAAACAAGGTGGGAATCAGTGCAAAAGATTATTTCCTGAATTCGTTTCATACAAAGAGTGCATGGACAGAAAAATACAGTGAATATTTTAAATAATAAGGAACTTGTGCAGTGAAAAGGAGGATTTCATGAAGACGAATATAAAAAAAACTAAGAATAAAAAAAGCAGAGGAAAAACTCTCTTTTATTGGGGGATACTTGCGTTTCCTATTCTGCAATTTGTGATTTTTTATATTGGCGTTAATCTGAACTCCTTTGCACTTGCGTTTCAGGAGTTTGATTATCAAAACGGATTCCGGTTTGTAGGATTTAAAAATTTGTTTGTTAATTTTACAGAAGTTTTCAAACAAATAGGAGAAACAGCGTATCTGCAGAATGCGTTTAAAAATTCGCTCATTTTATTTGTATGTAATATTGTAATTGGGTTATCTCTGGCTCTTTTGTTTTCATATTACATATATAAAAAGAGAACATTTAGTAAATTTTACAGAATTATTTTATTTTTACCTTATGTCATTTCCAGTATTACGTTGGTTATTATTTATAAATATTTTTCAGAGCAGGCAATACCGGAAATTGTATTGAGATTGACCGGAAAGGAAATAGACGGCTTACTCAGTAATCCGAACACAGAATTTTATGCAATCTTGTTCTTTACTATTTTTATTGGATTTGGAGTGCAGACGCTGATATACAGTGGAGCGATGAGCGGAATTTCACCGGAAATTGAGGAGGCGGCAAAGATTGACGGGATTACCCCGTTAAAGGAATTTCTCCTGATTGATATTCCGATGATCGCACCGACAATCTCTGTATTTGCAGTTTCCAGCACAGCATTGATTTTCGTAAATCAGATGAATCTATATAGCTTTTATGGCCCTGCAGCTTCCAATTATGGTATTTGGACAATCGGTTATTATATGTATCGGGGAATATCTTCTTCGAGTACAACATTGGCGGATTATCCGTATTATGCTGCGTTTGGTCTTGTTATGACGATGGTTACCATTCCAATCACGCTGGTTATCAGAAAAGTTTTGAATAAAATGGATCCGAATGAGGGGTAGATAGAGTATGAAGAATAAAAGAAAAGAAAAAATTTCTATATTAAATATTGTGCTGTTTGTTATCTTAGCTGTATATTCTGTTTTCCTGCTCTATCCTATGTTTTGGGGTGTTATAACATCGGTAAAAGAACAATATGATTTTTTAGATAATGTACTTGGAATGCCGTCTAAAGTAATGATTCAAAACTTCGGTACGATATTTGAATATTTCTCAGCACCGGCAAAAAAAGGTGATGTACAGGAGATGCAGGGCTTTTGGCAAATGTTGGCAAATACTCTTTTATACGTTGGAGGCTGCTCTTTTACCGCAACATTTGTTCCTTGCATTACTGCTTATGCAACAGCAAAATTTCCGGAGAAGAAGATGAGTTCTGTTATATATGGGACAGTTCTATTGGCGATGATGATTCCGATTGTCGGTTCTTATCCGGCGGAAATAAATATGCTTCAAAGATTAGGTATATATAATACTTTAATTGGAGTATGGATTCAGCGTGCGAACTTTCTGGGTGTATATTTTCTGGTGTTCCATGCTGCGTTCAAAGGAATGGCAAAGGATTATTCTGAGGCTGCCGAAATCGATGGTGCAAGTGAAATGACCATCCTGATGAAAATCATGCTTCCTCTTGTGAAAAATACATTTTTTACGGTTTTTCTGGTAAAATTTGTTGAATTTTGGAATGATTATCAGGTTCCTCTGCTTTACTTACCGAGTAAACCGACACTTTCGTATGGATTGTATTACGTTTCGAATTATACAGCGAATATGATAAGTACGGTTCCGATGCGTATGGCAGGATGTATTATCATATTAGTTCCAATCCTTGCGTTGTTTATTGCCTTTAACGGCAAATTAATGGGAAGTATAACATTGGGCGGAGTGAAAGGATAGATGCGAAAGAAAGAGGTGAAAGCAGATGAGTAAGAAAAAAACGGTTATCGGGTTGCTCCTTGCCTGTATTTGTGCAGGGTTAGCAGTAAGTCATGTTACATTTGACGTGTCTGCAGAACAGGCAGAAGTAGTCGGATGTGATATTGAAACAAATTACAATTATGGTGATGAATTTAGCATACCGGATGGAAAAGTATCTTATAAAGGCGTAGAAAAAGATGCCGAAAGTGCTTATATTGTTTTTCCGTCAGGAAAGGCAAATGAAAGTCAAAAGATCATCTTATCTGAAGAAGGAAAGTATGAAGTTGTTTTTCAAGCCGGATTTGGCAGAGCGAAGGTATCTGCAAAGAAAAGTTTCATTGTAAACAAGAGGCTTCTTGCTGTAAATGATGACAAATCTACAGCAGAGATTATAGATAATAAAATTCAGGTCAGTCTTGTTTCGGATGATGTTTTTACATATAATGAAGCGATTGATTTATCGGAATTGAAAAAGGACACACCATTACTTAATATTGAATTTAATCCGAATTCAATAGGAACAGCGGATGCAGTCACTGTAAATGTGCGTTTTACTGATTTATACGATGAAAACAATTATGTTACGGTTAAAATGAAAAAAGCAGGTGGTGACGGAGTTGTCTATCTTTCGGCAGGTGCTGCAGAACAGTCATCAGTCGGAGTGGAAAATTGGGAAGATCCATCTGAAACAACGATTTTTAGTAACTCAAAATATGGAATGCCTGTATATTGTTCCATGGTTGGAAAGCCAAATTCAAGTCTGGATGAACAGTTAAAACTTTATTTTGATTATGAAGAAAAAGCTTTTTATGCTGATCGAGAAGTATATAGCGGTGGGAAGAACAGAATGATAGCTGACTTGGATGATGTCACGCATTTTGGCTCAGAACTTTGGGCGGGATTTACAACAGGTGAAGTCAAGATGACTGTGTTTGCCGAAAGTTATCAGGCAAGTTCTTGTAATTTTATCATTGCACAGATTAACGGACAAAGTGATTTCGAGGAAACGGGAGATGTGGAAGCACCGATGATCGCACTTGATACTGTCTATGATGTGAATGCACTTCCTTCGGCACTGGTAGGAAAAGAATACAAGATTTTTGCAG
>CAZXQK010000031.1:0-9071 GCA_964642785.1 uncultured Faecalimonas sp. | reverse complement strand
GAATCCCTCAAATCGAAGTAACATTTAACATCGATGCAAATGGTATCGTAAATGTATCTGCAAAAGATTTGGGAACAGGAAGAGAACAGCACATTACCATTACATCAGGCTCTAACATGTCTGATGCAGATATCGAAAAAGCAGTAAAAGAAGCAGCTGAATTTGAAGCACAGGATAAGAAACGGAAAGATGCAATCGATGCAAGAAATGAAGCAGATTCTATCGTATTCCAGACAGAGAAAGCACTGGCTGATGTTGCAGATAAAGTAGATGCAAACGAAAAAGCAACCGTAGAAGCGGACATTCAGGCATTGAAAGACATCCTCGCAAAATCAACACCGGAAACCATGACAGATGCTGATGTGGAAGAAATCAAAGTTGCAAAAGAAAAACTGATGACAGATGCACAGGGCGTATTCACAAAGATGTATGAAAATGTTGCAGCACAACAAGGTGCACAAAGCAATCCTACACCGGAAGCAGGTCCTGCACCGGAAGGATTCAACGGTGATGATGTGGTAGACGGAGATTACAAGGAAATCTAATAAGAAAGTAAGTAGGATAGGAAGTTCTGCGGGGCTGCATAGTTTCGCAGAACTTCGTTGTGAATTTAAAGGAGACATAGAACATTATGGCTGAGACAAAAAGAGATTATTATGAGGTACTCGGTGTAGACAAAAATGCCGATGCCGCAACGATCAAAAAAGCATACAGAGCCTTAGGAAAGAAATATCATCCGGATGCTAATCCGGGGGATAAAGAAGCAGAAGCGAAGTTCAAAGAACTGTCTGAAGCCTATGCAGTACTTAGCGATCCGGAAAAGAAACAGAAATATGATCAGTTCGGTCATGCGGCATTTGACGGAAGCGGTGGTGCAGGCGGATTTGGCGGCTTCGATTTTGGCGGAATGGACTTCACCGACATCTTTGGTGATATTTTTGGAGATATGTTTGGCGGCAGTCGTCGTTCCAGACGTTCTTACAATGGTCCGATGCAGGGTGCCAATGTCCGTAAAGGTGTGAGGATTACATTTGAAGAAGCGATTTTCGGCTGTGAAAAAGAACTGGAGGTCGTGCTGAAAGACCCATGTAACACCTGTAACGGAACCGGAGCGAAACCGGGGACATCGCCGGAGACCTGTCCGAAATGCAATGGACGCGGTCAGGTGGTCTACACACAGCAGTCCTTCTTTGGAACCATGCAGAACGTACAGACTTGTCCGGAATGTAATGGTACCGGAAAAGTCATTCGCGAGAAATGTCCGGATTGTGGTGGAACCGGCTATGTGGCTACGAAAAAGAAGATATCTGTCAGCATTCCGGCAGGTATTGACAATGGTCAGAGCATCCGGATCCGGGAAAAAGGAGAGCCGGGTATCAACGGCGGTCCGAGAGGCGATCTTCTGGTAGAAGTAACAGTGTCCAGACATCCGGAATTTACCAGACAGGATATGCACATCTTTTCTACTGCACCGATTAGTTTTGCACAGGCGGCACTTGGTGGTGATGTGCGGATTAAGACAGTAGACGGAGACGTGTTATATACCATTGCACCGGGAACAAAGACGGATACGAAAGTCCGGCTTCGAGGAAAAGGTGTACCATCCCTTCGGGATAAGAAAATCCGCGGTGACCAGTATGTCACTCTGGTAATCAAGACACCGGAAAAATTAAGTGCAGAAGCGAAAGAACTGCTTCGCCAGTTTGATGAACTGACAGGAAATTCCTTAAAGCAGGGCGAACATGCGGAGAAAGAAAAGAAGAATAAGAAGAAAGGCTTTATGGATAAAGTGAAGGAAGCCTTTGAGGATTAAAAAATGATTGAAAATCCGTTATACCGGGTATTGTACCTGTTATAACGGATTTTTTAATGGGAAAATTTATGCAAAAAGTTATAGACAAAAAATAGTTAAGCGGTTATACTGAAGTATATGCACAACACATTATTATTTTTTACGCAATAATTTAAGCGGTTTAATAACTTGCAAAAAAGGAGGATAATCATGAACAAGACTAGGAAAAGAAAAATTGTAGCACTTGCCTTGCTCCTGAGTGCGATTTGTATCGTGACACCATTGTCTATCTGGGCATCCAATGCGGAACCGACGATAGGCAGTGCAACGAATGTGGCAGACAGTGCAATCGTGAACAATGCAGGGGTAAATGTGACCGAATCGTACAGGGAAGATAAAAAAGTCACATTCAATGAAGCGGAGAGAGGAAGCTTTGGGGAATTAGTCTTCGGAAGCACCAATACATACACATATTCTGCTGACGTGACATTCCGGGAGGATTCGTCTACATACGGTTCAATTAGGTTTGTTTTAGGAACCGGAATAAGAACAAAAGACAGTAAAGCATGTACAATAGAAGTAGGTATCCGACCAAACTGCGGCGATGCAGTTCTTTTTGCCAATGCAAATGGAGATGAAGGAGAACCGTTAGGTCATATTGCTAATATCGAAGGATTAGAGATTGGAGATACCTATCGTTATACGGCAAAATATGAAGATGGAAAAATCAGTTTTTGGGTAAATGACGGCAAGCTGATCTTTGATGAAATTGACATTACAGGCACTGTAAAAGATATTGCATTGACGACAGCCTATTATTCGCAGAATTGCAAGGGAACAATTGCCGACGTAAAAATCTGGGGAGATGTGAAGCCGTTAATTGATGGAACGGCTGACAATGTGGCAGATGTTATGACAGTGAAAAATCATGGTGTAGATATTACATCTTCCTATCAGACAGACAAAATGATTCCGATCAGTGTGGCAGAAAATTCTGATAAAGGATTCGGAGAGATTGGGAATTTGATATTTGGCTCAACAAATCGTTATATTGTTACGGCTGATGTAAACTATACGAGTGACAGCAGTACATGGGGGTCTATTCGACTGAGTGTTGGAAAGGGATACGATTCAAAGGGGAATGAACAGACGATAGGTGTCTGCGTACGCCCAAACACAAATCAGATATTGATTGGAAGTTATCTGAGTGCAGATCCATGGGAGATATATCCGTATGCTGCAGATATGGAAGGGTTAAAGATTCCTCAAAGCTATCGGTATACTGCACTTTATGATAATGGAAAAATCACGTTTTGGGTAGATGGAGTATTGGTTGCAGATTCCGTGGATGTGACAGGAATCCTGACAAATATAAAGCCTGCTCTGGGCTTCAATACACAGAATTGTACCGGAAGTATTTCAAATATGATTATCCAGGGGGATGTAGAAGGCATTACGTTACCGAAATTTGATGCCGATAAAAATGAAAATATCTTGACAAAATCAGTGATATTGGACAGCACAGGGATTCCGAGTGCATTTACATCAGATATGGGTATGACATATACAAAAACCGGAGAAGAAGGATTTGTGCGTTATAGTTTTGCCGGATTGCAGTATGGCAAGAGTTATTGCTTCAGCACAAAAGCGAAGTTTTCGGATAATACATCACATACCGACTGGTCACACGAGGGACTTCGTATTCAGGTAGCCACGGCAAAGAAAGATGATAAAGAGTATCGGATTGAAGTAAATATCCGTCAGGGTGTCACTTTGTTATTTGCATGTTATGGAACAGGATCGGATTATTGTGAAGTCGGATTTGCAGAACTTTGGAATCAGAATAATGCTTTTAATGAAGAACAGACCTATAGTATCCGGTATCGGGAAAACGGAAATTTTGATTTCTTCCAAAACGGCAAAGGTCTTTACGCGAATTATGATTTGACTAAGCAGGGCTATACGGATGTAAAACCATGTGTCGGTATCGGTGGTGAAGTCTGCGCATTTTCATACAGTAACATGAAATTGTGGGGCGATGTTACAGTTGACACAACAAAAGTTCCGGAACTTCCGGAAGAACCGGAATTTGATGCGGATAAAGACACGAACTTGATGAAGCAGGTTAGCGTAAAGCATGCGGTCACCGGAAAACAGTCTGTTTTGACGGATTGTACCATTTCCTCAGGAGAAGGTGTGACAGGAAATACTATGATGACCGTATATGGTACGGTGTTTGGAAAATCTTATCATTTTAGTTCCAATGTTGCTTTTTATGATAATCCAAATGTGGATTATGAGGGTGTGGTCGTGAAAGTGGCTACGGCAAAAAAAGATGGAAAAACATATGATGTGGAAATACATTTCAGAAAGGATTATGCCTTATTTAAAGTTGGTGACACAGAGATAACAGATGAGGTTGTATACAATACAGGAACAGTCTACAATGCAGTCAGCAGATATACGGTGTCTTATCGAAGTGACAATACGATCAGTGCATTTGTAGATGGAAAAAGTGTATTCTTCAAATTTGATCTTACACAGAAAGGGTATACCAATATCCGACCGGCATTTGGATTTGGAGGAGAAGTCTGCTCGTATTCTTATTCCGGCATGAAACTGTGGGGGGATGTGGAATATGATGAAACATTAGTTCCGGAAGTTCCGGAAGAACCGGTATTTGATGCGGATTCTGATATCAATCTTATGAAGACGGCAGTCGTAACAAATCCGTCGAATGGAAAAACAGGTGTGCTTACAAATTGTGAACTTGTAACAGCTAAAGATTATACAGATTCTTCCAAAGCAACGATAACAGCATTGCAGTATGGTAAATCATATCAGTTTAGCACAAAAGCCGCTTTTGGTGACAATAAAACACAAAACAGTGACTATGGCGAAGTGAACTGGGAAGGTCTTGTGTTTGAAGTTGCGACAGTGGAGAAAGATGGTAACACTTATGCGGTGGAAGTACGTTTTAGGAATACACTTGTCGGAATTTTTGTGAACAATGAGCCTTATGCATTAGATTCGGGAAGACAGACTGCTTACGATTCAGAGAATCAGTATACAGTTGCCTATCATGATGATGGAACGTTCAGTGTGTTCCAAAATGGCAATTCGATTTACTGGAAATATGATATTACGGAAGAGGGATACACGAATGTAAAACCGTCTTTTGCTTTTGGAGGTGAAGTATGTTCTTACAGTTATAAAGAAATGAAACTGTGGGGAGATATTTATCTGAAAGAAATGCCAAGTGTGCCGCAAAAACCAGCATCCAATGGAAATTATGCGGATTATATGCGTGTTCCGCAGAGTAGTATGATTAAGTATGAGGATGGTAAGATTTATTCTACGACAGATGAAATTACAGGAAGAGCGGAATTCCAATATCTTCCGTTTGATACAGATGATACGTATGTATTCGGATTCAACATCAATACAAAGAAAGCAGATGCAATCTGGATGGGACCTCGAATTCCGTTTGGAGAGACGAAAGACGGAAAAGAACTGGTATTGTATATCATGGAAGAAGGAATCGGAGTATTTCATGGAGAAGAATCATTAAAGACAGTACCTTTCGCAAGAGAATTAAATCAGGTTTACCGGGTTGATATGTTGATTAAACCGGAATCCGTATCTGTCTGGGTAGACAATGTTCTGCTGATAGAAGACGTGAAACTGCCAAAAAAGGCAGAAGTCAAGAACGGCATTCTGTTTGAAAATGCCATAGCGGTGATGTCTCATATTGACCTGTATTATACGGAAAAAGTGAAATTTGTTGTACCGGAGATTCCGGAAGCACCGATATTGAAGAATTTGAAAGACGGACAGTATAATGCGGCAGATTGGATGAGTGTTACACTGAACAATAAAAAATACGGCGGATATTTTGAAAATAAATTATCTTCAACAGACAGTTCAGAAGGCAATAAGTATCTGTTTGAAAATCTGCCGGTTACAGATTCTATGTCTTACTATTATAGTGCGACTTACACGGTAACAGAATCTTCAGCGGTATGGAAAGGACCGAGATTTATTTTCAGACAGGATGGAAGTACAGCTTTTTATGTTGCAGTATTACAGGATAGTATTATTGTGCTTGCAGGCTCAGAACAGGTGGCAAGTTCGCCGTTGAAACTGCAATTGGGGAAAGAGTATGACATTGTAATGTACTCTACACCGACAGATATTTCTGTGTGGATAGATGGAACGCTGATTTTCGAATCAGTGGATTTAACGTCCTATATCAATAAAAAATTATCAGCGAAACCGGGGATTTTATTTGAACTTTGTCAGGCAAAAGTCACTAATCTTGCAATTTATGGAGATAAGATTGTCTTTGATGAGAAATATGTAGATGAGGAACTATATTACAGCAAGTACTATAAGATGCGAGGCATTCCTCAGATGACCGGGGTGAATCTGTTTGAAAATGTCTTTATGACGGATTTGAGCAATGGTGCGATCGGAGCAGAATATGATTCTGAAAATCGAGTTTTGACAACTGCTTATCCGGAAGGAAGCGGTGTTGTAAAGTTTAGAGATGCAAATGGTTCGGCGAATTTGAACGGTTTGAAAAACAAAACGGGATATGTGCTGTCATTTCAGTATCGTGTAGATGACTGGCAGGCGGAAACAGCAGGAGAAAGCGGATTCTGGTTTACGACAAACAGCAGTGCAGGACCTTGGACAACGGAAACAAATGAGATTTCTTTTGGATTCAGCGGTGATGCGGTGATGTTGGCTGTTGACAAGGAAGGCGTGGAGATTACGAAACAGGATGTTGGCAGAAATCGTGCAAATGGAAAAACATATGATGTGGCAATCGTTCATGGAAAGAATTGGATCAAACTTTATGTGGACAATGAACTGCAAATGGTTTCCACGCAGCTGCCGACTTACAATACGGAGTTTCAAATCTGGTTCTCAAATGTGAAGGCAGAACTGAGCAATTTCAAATTATACGAATTTGAAGACAGTGGGTTGGAAATTCTGCAGACGGTTACAGGAAGTGAGAAGACAAAAGCCGGAAATACCATTTATGATGCAGAAGAACATGTTTTTTCTTCTCGCATCAAAGCACCGGTGCTTGTATGTATGATTGCCGGTGAAGTGGTACTTATCTGTGTCGTTGTAATTACAGTCGTGCTTTTGAAAGAACGGAAACGACGCAGAGAGAACAGACAGATGGGAGGAAATGTATCGTGCGAAGAAAAAGAATAGTTTTGATTATTGTTCTTGCCATCATTCTGGCAGGAAGTGCTGTGGCACTTGGCATGACTGTAGCCGGGTACAGGCAGAAAAGACAGGCAGATGCAGAATTAAAAGCTGCAAACGAGAAAACATATATTACAGATGTATTTCATGATCAGGGCGATGTATACATGACACCGCTTCAGCCTAAAAAAGGTGAACAGGTAACGATACGTTTAAGAACACAACGTTATAACGTCAGTCGTGCCCAGATTCAGTACACCACAGATAAAGGTGTTACATGGAATACGGTAAACATGTCTTATGAAAAACAGGACGATACCGGATATTATGATATTTGGAAAGGAAAACTTACGGCAGAGGGGGATTCGGTTTCTTACCGTTTCATCCTCTCCAATCAGGATATTTTAAATACGGTTTATTATGATACACAGGGAATTCTGACAGAGGAGAGTGACTACACTTATTGCTGGTCTTTTGTTCCGGGACATGAGGTTCCGGAATGGGCAATGGGTGCTTTGTGGTATAATCTGATGCCGGATGCATTTTATAATGGAAATACAACCAACGATAAGCAGACATCCGGAAACAACACTTATGTAACGTGGAATCGTCTTCGAAAAGGCTTGAGTGATAAATACGGCGGAGATTTGGATGGTGTAGAGGCGAAATTAGATTACATTGATTCACTGAAAGTGGATGCCATTTACATGAATCCGATTCAAAAATCTTATCAGAATGCCGGATATGGTCCGGTACATTGGGATGAGGTTGAAAGCAGTTTCGGTAATGAGCAGGATCTGACTGAACTGGCAGATGCAGTTCATGACCACAATCTGAAATTGATGGGTGATGTGGTTCTGACGTTTGCGATTGAAGATTCTTACTATTTTGACAAGAACAGTCTATGGCCGGTTGTGGGAGCGGCAGAATCAAAGGACAGTGACTACTTAGATTTGTTTCAATTTTATAACTGGCCGGATCATTTCATGATTGGCTGGGGAAGTCCGTCGGCAAATTTGAACAGCGATGTGGCAAGGAATCTCTTATGGGCAAAGAGTGATTCTTATTTGAATCATTATGCGACGATATTTGACGGATATCGTTTTGACTGTGGAGGCTGGCTCTGGGGAACATCCGATACGGATGACATCAGGACAGAAGTGTTTGTAAGAGAGATTCGTGAGTCTTTAAAGAACATAAATGATGATTTCTTTATGCTTGCGGAAGCAGATAATACGAATATGAAAAATGGTACATGGGATGCTCAGTGGAATGTCAGTTACATGCCGAAACTTCAGGATTATGCAAAGGGTCTGATCAATGAAACTCTGATGACGGAGGCCATGTATAACTGTGAGAAACTGATTCCTAGAAATGTTGCTCTGGCTCAGCATAATATGCTTTGTGACCATGATGATTATCGTGTGGTTCAGGAAGATGCTTATATGTACAATGCGGCAGTACTTCTTCAAATGACATATCTTGGTTCGCCGAGTATTTTCTATGGAGAAGAAATGGGATACATTCGTGAGCCGGAAGATGGTATCGGAACAGTTCAATCCTTCTATGCGATGGATTGGGATGAAGCAAATTGGAATCAGTCAAGACTGAATTTCTACAAAGCACTTGGTGAATTAAGAGAAGAATATTCCTGCGTGAAAACAGGAGTTGTAAATGTTCTTGGAAGCGATACGGAGAAGAATACCATCGTTTTCGGACGTTGGGATCAAAAAGGTACGGCAATTACAATTGCTTCTCAAAACGAAGAAAATATTGAACTTGAAGTGGAAGTAAAGAAATGTGACGTAAAAGACGGTACGGTTTTGACAGACTGGCTTACGGGAAAACAGTATACCGTAAAAGACGGAAAAGTAACGGTAGATGTGATCCCGGGAGGAACTGTACTTGTGACAGGAAAGAAAACTTCTTCCTATCGTCAGACATTTGCTGAAACTAAGATTGGAAGTCCTTCTAAAAAGAACAGTGTACAGACAGTAACAACTGCTTCTTTCACAGTAGAAGGTGCGACCGTCGTGTTTTCTTACGCAGGCAAAAC
>CAZXQK010000030.1:0-9078 GCA_964642785.1 uncultured Faecalimonas sp. | reverse complement strand
AAGTGAACCAGTTAAACCGTATCAAATTAATGCTGTCAACAGCGAAGAAAAAGGGCGATTGCAACTAGCAATGCCCTTTTCCTATTCGATTTATTTTCTTACGTGCAATTCCGGATGCATGGCACTAACCTTCACACCTTCCGGAATGGATTCTGTCACAAAGGTGTTACCTGCAACCGTTGCGTTTTTCCCAACTACGGTGTTCCCACCGAGAATCGTTGCATTGGCATAGATAATTACATTGTCCTCAATGGTCGGGTGTCGTTTCACGCCGGACAACGCCTGCCCTTTTCTCGTGGAAAGTGCACCAATCGTTACCCCCTGATAAATCTTCACGCCATTTCCGATAATCGCTGTCTCACCGATCACCACACCGGTTCCATGGTCAATAAAAAAATATTCTCCAATAGTAGCACCCGGATTGATATCAATTCCTGTTTTTCCATGTGCATACTCACTCATCATACGGGGAAGGAGTGGTACTTCCAGTTTGTACAAAACATGAGCATACCGATAGACAAATATGGTATACAGACCCGGATATGCAAGAATCACTTCACTGTCACTGCTTGCTGCCGGATCTCCCGCCAATTGTGCCTCTACATCTTTCGCCAAAAGTTCCTGCACCCGCGGAATCTCCTGCATGAACCGCACCGTTACTTCTTCCGCTTTTACCTTATCTGCCAGAATCACCTTCAACTGTGATTGCATTTTTTTGTAAATAGAAACTAACATTCCTTCTGCAAATGCCGCCTTAGACAGAAACTTTTCGGTTTCAAAATATCCCGGAAAGGTCAGTTTTTGCAAATCATCAATCATACTGTATACGACATCCACATCCGGAAGTTTTGCTTTCAATGAAGAACCGCCAACATTCTGTCTGTCATAATTTGCAGTCAACTGTTCTGCAATCTGTAAAATGCTTTCCTTTGTTGTATTATCCATGTTACTCACCTACCATCATTTTAATTATTTCTTCATTTGTAAGTTTCATCCCTTGTTTTCCAAGTCTTCCGATATTTTCTATCGTTTCTTCTGCACAGTCTGCGATAAGACCGTCTCCTTCTTCAAAATCCTGTCCGTTTTTGTGCATATAATATCCCAAAATCCCGGCATCTACGGCA
The DNA here is from genome assembly GCA_964642785.1 of uncultured Faecalimonas sp. GTDB lineage: Bacteria > Bacillota > Clostridia > Lachnospirales > Lachnospiraceae > Faecalimonas. The sequence goes on along the minus strand of CAZXQK010000030.1, from coordinate 7,954 downwards.
GATGCTATTTTTGCCGCACAGGAAGATTTTGCTCCGTCACATACAATACCGCCTGTGTTTGCAAGTGCATTTACCACGATATGGGTTGCGCCGTCGCAATCTGTCCCAAGCAAGTATCCGATTCCTACGCCTGCACCCGCTCCGGCACTTACTGCTCCGCAAAATGCAGACAATCTTCCAATCCCTGTCTTTTGATGAATGGTAACCAGATTCGACAACACAAGTGCCCGATATAATTTTTCCTCACTTACTTCCAATTCTTTCGCATACTCAATCACCGGAAGGGACGTTGTCATTCCTTGATTTCCACTGCCCGAATTAATGATAACCGGAAGTTCACACCCATTCATTCTGGCATCTGAACCTGCTGCCGCCATCGCCTTTGCTCTTGTAAATACATTATTTCCATATGCATCCAAAAGTACACGTCCAATATTCGAACCATAATCTCCCCGAAGACCTTCTTCTGCGATTGCCGTATTATACGCAATCTGTCTTCCGATGATATCACGCACATCTTCTATATCCACACAATTTGCAAAATCCCAGATATCCTGTAAATTCAGCAGCGAACGGTCTGTAAGTCCGGATTCTTCTTCTCCTTCAATGGCAAGCTCGTAAAGCACTTTTCCATCTTTTTCCTCCAATACAATGTTCGTATGATAATTTGCAATTCTTACTTTGGCATAGGAATCCCCTTTATAAACCAGCACAATGATATCAAACGTAATGCCGTTATCCACGTGCTCCACCGCTATCTCCGTCCGGCGAAGAAAATCCTTCATCTGCTCAATTTCTTCTTCTGTTACCTCTGCGATAACTTCCAACTGTTTTTCTGTGTTTCCTGCAATAATCCCTGCCGTCACAGCTGCCGGAATCCCCTTCAGATGGTTGGTATTTGGAACAATCACGCTTTTCACATTTTTAATGATACTTCCGCTTGCTTTGATAACGACACGTTCCGGAAGTCTCCCTAATATTTCCCTTGCCTTTGCTGCCGCATATGCCAGTGCTATCGGCTCCGTGCATCCCATCGCCGGAACTAATTCCTCTTTTAATATCTGAACATATGCCTGATATTTCACGTCTTCTTTTCTCATAATGTCTCTCTACTCTTTCTCCCACTTTCTACTGATACAAAATAACACGAAGGAGCTGTCTGACCTGAAAGATTGGCATCTTCTCAAACATCTTCTCCAACCGTATCAGGTTGACATCGGAATGTTCCATCTCCCTTGATACTCTATGCGCAATATCTACAAAAAGTTCAAAGGTCAGCTTCCTGTCATTCTCTACCCATTTTGCAATCGTAAGTTCCTGTATCAGTAATGTAGCCACTACCGCAGTCTGCATCTTGCCTGTAATATTATCATCATAGACTGCTCCGCTAAAATACGTAAATACAAAATACACCATCAACTGCTCCAGCCATACGGACCATTCCTCCCCTTGAACGCTGTCCATCCCGCACAAGGCGTGAAATTCTTTTCGTGTTTTCTCATAATAGGATTGTCCCTCTCCGTACAACTGCTTTTCTGCATGCCTGATATACTCCGGCCAATCCTCTTTCAGCACCTCTAACTGACTCCATATGCGAAACATTTTCCGTATGGTCTGACAATATTCGTTTTCTCCAATTTGATTCTCATCTGCTCTCTGCTGAAAGGCTAGCACCTGACTCATCTCACCAAAGGACTCCAGGCATTCATCCATACGATACAATTCTCCGCAATCCAACGCCTGCTGCATATCCTCTGCAAGTTCCAGCACCATGCCGATACGCACCATAATATTTAATTCCCGCTTTTGCAGTACCTCAATCATCTTTTCTCTTGCATCCATCAACTTCGTGAAAAACAAAAAGTCAAAATTTTCATATTCCTCATCTTCCACCTCATCTTCAAAAGAAAGAAACTTTACTTTCTCCTTACAGCCCAAAATCAATTTTGCCGCTTCGATACAGGAGAGCGACAGACTGCCCTCACGCAGGCCTTCGTATTCTTCCATGTGTCTCGGATAATCCCTGCAGGTCTTACAAAGCATATGCCCGCCTGCCTCTATCTGCAGGTCGCAAAGATTCTCTTCATTTAAAAACGCACATCTTTTTTCATATTGACAGAATGAGCCATTCTCCCAATCTATGGAATTGTGCAGGCGGTTACCGAATGCGCCCTCAAAGTTTTGATATTTGTCTAATGATTCCTCATCTATCATAATCGTCCATCCTGCACAGCAGGTATCTTCACACTTTCCTGCTATGCAGCAAAAATCGTCAAAATAATGTGGTATCGTATACTTCATTGTATGTGCTGTCTCCTTTTATTTCCACCCTTCACCGTCAAATGCCGGGCAAAAAATCCAAAAAGGAATATCCAAAGATATCCCTTTAAATTGCAAATTTCTCATGAATTGCTCTTGTTGCCCTGTCAACATCTTTCTCATCAATCAGTACGGTAATCCGGATTTCAGAAGTCGAAATCATGTTGATATTGACACCGGAATTAAACAGTGCTTCAAACATCTGCGAAGCCACTCCCGGATTACTCATCATACCCGCACCGACAATGGCTACCTTCGCCACTTTCGCATTGTGCTTGATTTCCTTAATCGTAAGTGCTTCCTTATTCTCCTCTAACACCTTCAATGCTTCTTCCAAGTCGTCTTCTGCCACAGTAAAGGAAATATCCTTAGAACCGTCACGTCCTACTGACTGTAAGATAATGTCCACATTGATATTGTTTTTTGCCAAACGGTGAAAGATTTTAAACGCAATTCCCGGTTTATCTTCTACACCAATCACAGAAATTCTTGCTGTATTTTTATCCGATGCAACACCGGTAATTAACATTTTCTCCATTTTCACTATCTCCTTAACAACCGTACCTTCTGTTTCATTTAAGCTGGAGCGCACTACCAGCTCCACGCCATATTTTTTTGCCATTTCCACCGAGCGATTGTGAAGTACCTTCGCTCCGGATGTGGCAAGTTCTAACATCTCATCATAAGTAATCTCATCCAGTTTTCTTGCTTCCGGAACCACACGCGGATCTGCCGTAAATACGCCGTCTACATCTGTGTAAATCTCACACTTGTCAGCATGAAGTGCCGCTGCCAGTGCAACTGCCGTCGTGTCAGAACCGCCCCGTCCCAAAGTCGCATAATCGCCATATTTATTAATTCCCTGAAAACCGGTTACAATCACGATTTTCCTTGCATCCAGCTCATTCATGATTCGCTCGGAATCAATGCGTTTGAATCTTGCATTTCCATAACGCGACGTACAATTCATAGACACCTGAAAGGCATTCAATGATACCGCCGCTACCTCCATAGCCTGCATTGCCATTGCCATCAAAGACACCGAAACCTGCTCTCCCGTCGTAAGAAGCATATCCAGTTCCCTCTTTGAAGCGTTTGGATTGATGTCTTTTGCCTTTGCCAAAAGTTCATCCGTTGTATCTCCCATCGCCGACAAGACAACGACTACATCATGTCCTTTTTTATAATCTTCCACGCAACGCTCTGCCACTCGGAAAATGCATTCTTTATTCGCTACGGAACTTCCTCCGAATTTCTTTACAATTAACATTGTTTCGTATCTCCCATCAAAATATCAATCAACTGATATCCTTCTTTTCTAACGATTCCGCTTTCCGCTCCGACAGATTCACTGTATGCAGGATAACTGCCTAACTTCCGGGTACTGTCGTATAACAGATACGGAATCGGTCCTCCGGTATGTGTACGGGCACGAATCGGTGTCGGATGATCCGGTAAAATCAGCATCCGGTAATCCTCTCCCGCTTCTTCCATTTTCTGTACCAAAGGTTTTACAATACATCTGTCTATCTGTTCAATCGCCTGTATCTTCTCATTCACAAGTCCCTGATGCCCCATCTCATCCGGTGCTTCCACGTGAATATAGACGAAATCATAATCCTGCTTCAATAATGCGTCTGCTGCCGCCTGCATTTTTCCGGTATAATTGGTATGCAGACCACCATTTGCTCCTTCCACAATGATGTTATCCATCCTGCTCCCGACTGCGATTCCCTTCAATAAATCCACTGCTGAAATCATGACACCACGTTTTCCCGTCTTCTCTGCAAAAGACTGCAGCACCGGTCTTGTCCCGGCTCCCCAGAACCAGGCAGAGTTCGCCGGATGTAATCCCATCTCTTTCCGTTTTCGGTTGATTGGGTGATGTACCAAAATCTCATAACTTTTCTTCATCATATCCAAAAGGACTTCGTCTTTTGGCAAATATGCACCGATACACTGTGTCAAAACATCATGTGGAGGTGTCAGTTCCACTACCTTCCCCTGCTTCCAGACCAAAAGGTGACGGTAACTGGTTCCCACATAGAACTCATATCCTTCCTTTTTTAATTCCTCTTTCAGCGCCTGAAGAAGTACCGCCGCATCTTCCGTAGAAATCTCTCCGGAACTATGGTCGATAATCCGTTTCTTTTCATACTCCTCTTCTTCCTCTGACAAAGTAACCAGATTGCATCGGAAAGAAACATCTGTATCCGCCATGTCCACACCAATACTGAGTGCTTCTAACGGCGAACGACCGGTATAATATTTTTTCGGATCATATCCCAACACTGACAGGTTTGCTGTATCGCTTCCCGGTGCCATTCCTTCCGGCACCATGCAGGTAATCCCGATTTCTGACCGCTTCGCCAGCATATCCATGCCTGTTTTTTTTGCCACCTCCAGCGGTGTTTTATTACCAAGAATCTCCAATGGCTCATCTGCCATTCCGTCCCCTAATACAATGATATATTTCACGTCTTCACGTCCTTATTTTTATTTTACACGAATCATTTGACAAATCTGTGGGAATTTCGCTGCTCTTTCTTCATAAGCACCTTCACTCATCACTTCTGTTACAAAACCAAATTCCTCCGGCTTGTCAGATAAGGTGACAACTTCAACTTTTCCGAATACAGCCTCTAACGAAGCCTTTAATTCTTCTGCATTTCCCTTCATACGAACAAAGTATTTCTTCTTCGTATCTGCTTTGTCTTCTAATTCTAATTTCTCACAATCCCAGACAGCCATGACACTGCATGCCGGATTCTTCGCCGCATCTACAATGTCACCTACTACCGCACTGGCAGTCGGAAGTTTTCCTGCACCACTTCCGTAGAACATGGAATCACCTAACATATTTCCCTTTACGAAGATCGAATTAAAGACATCCTCAATATTATAAAGCGGATGTTCTTTTGAAACCAAATGTGGTGCAACAATGGCACACAGTTTCTCACCGTCTCTTGTACAGGAAGCAAGTAATTTAATCTTCATGCCCAAGGCTTTCGCATACTGAATGTCCTCTAACGTAATCCTGGTGATCCCTTCGGTGTAAATATCTTCAAAATCCACCCGTTTTCCCGAAATAATCGAAGAAAGGATTGCAATCTTTCTGCAGGCATCCTGTCCTTCCACATCGGCACTCGGATCACGTTCTGCATATCCCATTGCCTGAGCCTCTTTCAGCACTGCATCATAATCTGCATTTTCATGGTACATTTTACTCATCATGTAGTTTGTCGTACCATTCAGGATACCTGTGATTTCTTCTATCACATCTCCTGTCAGAGAAGTGGTCAGTGGACGGATAATCGGAATACCGCCACCCACACTTGCTTCGTATAAGAAGTTGATGCTCTTGTCTTTTGCGATTTTCAAAAGTTCCGCACCATGCTGTGCCACCAAGGCCTTGTTAGAAGTCACAACACTTTTTCCTGCCAGCAGACTTTTCTTCACAAAAGTATATGCCGGTTCAATCCCCCCCATAACTTCGACTACAATCTTTACTTCTTCATCGTTTACAATCTGTTCAAAATCATGCACGATTAACTTTTCTACCGGTGTTCCCGGAAACTCTCTCAAATCCAGCACATACTTGATGTCCAATTCTTCTCCCACGCGATTGTTAATGATATCCTGATTCGTCTGAATCACTTCCACTACACCGGAACCAACTGTTCCATATCCTAAAACTGCTATCTTTACCATAAAGGCTTCCTCCCTATTTTTGTTCCTTCAAATATGCATTGATAAATAAATCAATATTTCCATCCAGTACGCTTCCCACATTTCCGCTTTCCGCATTGGTTCTGTGGTCTTTTACCAGCGTATATGGCTGCATCACATACGAACGTATCTGATTACCGAATCCGATTTCCTTGATTTCACCACGAATATCCGAAACCTTGTCGGCCTGCTCCTGCTCTTTTAACAAATATAACTTTGCTTTTAACATCTGCATTGCTTTATCTTTATTCATATGCTGTGAGCGTTCATTCTGACATTGTACCACAATTCCTGTCGGAAGGTGGGTAATACGGATTGCAGAAGATGTTTTATTAATGTGCTGTCCCCCTGCACCGCTGGAACGATACGTATCAATCCGTAAATCATCATCGTTGATTTCAATGTCAATCTCATCTTCAATATCCGGCACAACATCACAGGAAGCAAACGAAGTCTGCCTTTTTCCTGCTGCATTAAACGGGGAAATACGTACCAGACGATGCACCCCTTTTTCTGACTTCAGATAACCGTAGGCATTTTCCCCGTTCACCTGAAACGTCACTGCTTTTATGCCCGCAACGTCCCCGTCTAAATAGTCCAATACCTCGACAGAAAAACCTTTGCGTTCAGCCCAACGGTTATACATTCTGTACAGCATACTCGCCCAGTCACAGGACTCCGTACCGCCTGCCCCCGCATGGAGCGTTACGATGGCATTGTCTTTATCATATTCACCGGAAAGCAAGGTCTGAATCCGCATGTCTTCGAATGTTTCCTCAAATACCCTAATCTCCTCCGATATTTCGGAAATCAGACTTTCATCGTTTTCCTCATATGCCATCTCGATCAACGTATAAATATCATCATAACTGCCTGCCAGACCATCAATTTTCTCAATGAAATCCTTTAGGTTTTTCAATTCCTTCATGACGTTCTGAGAGCGTTCCACATCATCCCAAAAATTTGGCTCTGCTATCTTTTCCTCTAATTCTTCTACCAGTTTCACTTTGCCGGGCAGGTCAAAGTGAATCCCTCAATTCTTTCAATGGTTCTTCGTATGCGTTTAAAACACTTTTAAACTGATCTAATTCAACCACGTTCTCACCTCTTTTATCTATTTTCTTCCACAGCACTGTTTATACTTCTTGCCGCTTCCGCACGGACACGGATCATTCGGATAAACTTTTTTATCTTCCCGCTTCTTCGGTGCACGTGCAAGACTTTCGTCCTTATTGGTTCCAGTTACCTTCGCAACCTCTTCTCTTTCCACTTTTTCTTCCAGTCGGATATGCATCAGCATCCGAACGGTATCTGCGGAAATCGCTTCAGTCATCTCTCCAAACATATCGTACCCGATCATCTTGTATTCTACAAGCGGATCTTTTTGTCCGTAAGACTGCAGTCCGATACCCTGACGAAGCTGATCCATATCATCAATGTGATCCATCCATTTCCTATCAATCACTTTGAGTAATATTACACGTTCAATTTCACGAATCTGATCCTCCTCAAACTCTGTTTCTTTCAACGCGTAACCGTCTTTTGCACGTTCTTGCAGCATTTCTTTCATGGCATGCTGTGACAGTTTCTTCACTTCTTCTAAAGACACCGGCTGCATCTCCAAAGAGAAGTTAAGTTCTTTATTCAAACCTTCCAAATCCCATTCTTCCGGTTTGGCTTCCGAAGATGCAAAGCGATCCACAGTTGCTCCCACAAAGTCAGCGAACATATTGTAAACAACGTCACGCATGCTTTCTCCGTCTAACACACGACGACGTTCTTCGTAAATAATCTCTCTCTGTTCGTTCATAACCTGATCGTACTCCAACAGATTTTTACGAATGGCAAAGTTATTGCTTTCAATCTTTTGCTGTGCCTTTTCAATCGCATTGGATAACATCTTATG
>CAZXQK010000029.1:0-9201 GCA_964642785.1 uncultured Faecalimonas sp. | reverse complement strand
CTGATACTCGTGCATTTGGAAGGAATCAACCAGTTGATAATATCCAAATCGTGACAGCATTTCGCAATAATGGTCGGACTGCTGTCAGCCATTTTTCTCCATGCTCCACGCACATAGGAAAGAGCAAAATGCCAATATGCAATATTTTCTGTCTGATTTATGCTGACAACCTCTCCCAACGTACCTTCATCGATATATCTCTTAATCTGTTGATAAAACGGGGCATAACGAAGTACGTGAGTCAACATGACTTTTCTTCCGAGTTGTTTAGCTGTATCACGAATTTTGATACAGTCTTCGATATTTACAGCTGCCGGTTTTTCCAGACAAATATCATATCCCAGTTCCAACGCTTTTAACGTCATGTCAATATGTTGAGCATCCTGTGTGCAAAGAATGAATCTGCACTGTCAAATATCATGTCATTGTTTAAACCGAAATCTTTTCCAGCTTTTTGACTGGAAACTGTCACATCTGCAATTGCTGTTAATTCGACCTCATTATCTTCTAGAATATGTCGTGCAAACATTCGTCCACGACTTCCAAAACCTATAATCGCAACTTTTACCATAACAAGTTCCTTTCACTACTTTTCTGTTATTTTCTTTAATTTTATCATTTTTTATATAATATCGTTATTCCTTCCTTTTATATCTTTTTACATTTTTCAGCACTATTTGAGATTTCACACTTTACTTTTTCCGGATGCTGTTTTAAATTTATAATTATAGACCGTTATCATTCACGGAATATAAGACTGACGGAAAGGACTGTGTAGATTGTATCATGCAAAAATCCTCACTTTATCAATTTGATGTTCATGAAATGTTGTCCATAAGAACCTTAAACCGTATTTCCTATTATCATTATTCTGAAAATTTTGTGTTTAATGGGGAATATCACGATTCATGGGAATTGGTTTATGTTGACAGCGGAGAAGTCGTGATACAGGCTGATGCCGAAACATTCGTATTGCCGCAAAAAACATGTTTCCTGCATTTACCTGATGAATTTCATTCCATACGCTCGAATAATACCCGCTGCAAAGTGCTGATTATTTCCTTTCAATGCAGACAGGGTGCAAAATTATTGCAAATGCTGTGCCGGAAGGTCAACAACGTCTCTTCTGAACAATTAACGCTGCTGAAAAATATTTTAGACGAATACATCCGAAATTTCGACGGCATGAACCTGTTTGACATACCGCCATCAGAATGGAAACCGAATGAAAACAGAGACATATCGTTATACATGATCCGTAATAACCTGGAAATTTTCTTTCTGTCCGTTCTCCGGGCAATGAATGAGAAAAAACAGAAGCAGGAAGAGAACATGTTTTCAAATCCGATTGTTTCAAAAATCATTTCGTATTTGACTGAAAACCTGAATTCGGATATAAAACTGGATGATTTAGCACATGAAATAGGATACAGTCAGTCATACCTTTCAAAACTATTTCATCAGGCGACAAAATTATCGATCACATCTTATTTGATCAATCTGCGTATTGAACGTGCAAAATTTTTACTGTCCGACATGACGGTTCCCATACAGGATATCGCCACACGGACAGGCTTTAGTTCGCTTCAATATTTTTCAAAAACATTCAAGCAAAAAACCGGTTACACCCCTTCGGATTTCAGAAAGTCCATCGAAATCCATCAACGATATGATTTCGACAACCACTAACAAATAAAGTTCTATATATCAGCAGGGCGTTTCCAAAGTCTTTTTAGAAACGCCCTGCTGATATATCCGTCACTCCCGATTTACTGACACGCTTATTCAGAAATCAGTTTCATATTATCTAGATAAATCGTATCCTCAGTTGACAACTTATTATCCCCAAATCGAACCATAACCTGAACAGCACGGATTTTGGACAACTCGGCACTAGAAAGTTCGCCTTTATCTAGGTAATTTTTGAATTTATTCAAATCTACTGTTCCAGTGTTCCAGCCATCTATATTCTCTCCAAGAGTAAGTGATTGCTCCCATCTTGTTACTCTCCATTCTCCTTCTTCATCAATATATTGTAATCTAATTCCTATATCCGCCACCTGACATACAGAATCTCCTAATTTCACATCCAGTTGCAGTTTATCATAAGCTTTCATATCCCAACATCCTTCTGGTCCTACCAACTGAACACTTGGATAATTAGTGGCTCCTTCTTTGATCCCTATACAATACGCTTTTGCACTATGGTTTGCATATAAGGCACCCACCTCTGTAACCTCAAATACATCGTTTGCCTCACCCGGCAAGGTAACACTTGTAACCTGGCTCAGCATATCTGTGTCTTCTTCTGTAAAATCGTTCAAAACAACACGCAAATTATCAATCCATATATCCTTCAGATATCCTTGATTTTCGACATACTGATTCAAGTTCACGCAGATATCTACTTTTTGAATCCGGGTCTTATCTGCCTTTCCCCATTTAGAATTTAGCTTCTCTGCACTCAGTGTCATGGTATTCCACTCTGTTATATTCATATTTGATGCAGGATCCATACCAATTTCATCACTCACACGACCATCAGCGTCATAAAATTTAACACTTGACCATGCCTTGGTTTTCTGCCCATATCGTATATCATAACAAACATATTGTAAATCCGTCATATCAATCGCTTCAGGCAATGTAACCATAATATGTCCATAATCTGTTGCATCATATGAATCACTCCAAACATGAATGGCTGTTTCACTATCGTTCGTAGTATATGGCTGCACATCCCAGTCAGTCATGTTTGCAGTAAATCCTGTACCCGTTACCGCTCCTCTTCCTATCAGGTCAGTATCTTCTCCTAGGTCTTTATATGTCACAGAGCAATTATCCAGCAACAATACTGCTCCTTCTGTAACTTCTGAAAGCGTAAATCTGTATCCTGCAACAACATTCGCATAACCCATTTCAGAAGCCTGAATTACATTATCTGTCCATTTATGGTCATTGTCCTTCAATTTAATAGATTCTCCTACCAAGTTTCCCGACTTATCGTAAGCCTGGACTGTTAATGTTCCTGCTGAAATCTTCGTAGCAACAGATATTTTCTCCAGTTTTGACGGATTTCCTTCCAGCGGCACATCCATGCTTGCAGTTTTTCCGTCGGACACCAGTTTATATGCTTCACAGCTTCCCATGGATGCCGTGTCTGCATCTTCTCCGGACACTTTTGTAACTGTCCCGCCCTCAGATGTAATCCCATACTGATAATGAGATAACAGATCATTGTCCGGAATCATCTCGTAAGAAGCATACATATTATCCACGAAGAATTGTGATTTCGTCGTGCCGTCAAAACGTCCATCATAATAATCAAAATTTAACAGGAAACGGATTCCCTTGACATTGCTCCAATCCACATTGGTAAATGTTTTAAGCGGAATCGTCTTAGTACTCCAATCCATACTGTCAGCATTGATATTTACATCATTGCTAAGCCGATTGTGTTCTCCTGATATAATGCGTATTTCATACCATTTCTTATTCGCTTTATCCACAAACTCCGTATCAAAGTTCAGTGCATTAAAAGAACTCCAATCCTGTGCCTCATCAAACATAAGGGAAATTCTCGGATATGGTTTGGATGTACTTTTTGCTGTTGCCCAGACCTCCAATGCACTCTTGCTGTCAGTAAACTTCTCATTTTTATCATTCACTGTTTTCGTCTGCACTGCATATCCCTGACAGGATGTATCTGTCTCCGCTTTCTGATAAGTGCTTTTCCCTGTCAGGTCATCTTTACTGTCAACTACCGCTGTCGGATATCCCAGCAAAATACGATAAAGTGCCTTCAAATCCGTCTCATCATCATAAACTCCATTTTCATCTACATCCCTATTTAAAGCACTGCCAGAACTTTTTTTCAAAGACACCAGATCCTTGGTATCCGCATACATGTCATTATTCACATCGCCCGGCTCACTTTCGGTTCTTTCACCTGTTGTCCTTCCAACTGTCTTCAATGGTTTTTCACTGTTCTTCCCGAAAAAATTGGTGGCATAAACATAAAACTCATACTCTGTGTCTTCTTTTAGTCCCGAAACTGTGATACTGTATTCATCAGAATATCTAAGAGAAGCATCTGCATCTATATGGTATTCCGTATTCAGATATCCGGTTGCTTTCACGAGTCCGTTTCTACTGTCCCTTGCTTCTACCGTATATGATTCAAACAGACACTCCTTTCCCGAACCATCCTTTAACGAAGCTTTTGGAAAGGTAATGGTGGCTGTAGTATTTTCAGCCTTTACCTCAGCCTTTGCTCCTTCCGCAAATTCAGGCGTCTTGGAATTCGCCTTTCTTTTTTCATATGTATATGATTTTTCACTGCCTATGGTAAACTTCCATGCATCTCCTGCTGAAGTCGTACATTTGTCAAAATCCTGTTCCGTGTCAGTTCCTGCCACCAGATTTTTGATTTCATCTGTATTGAAATTGTATCGGTCAATAATGATATCATTTCCTTTTACTGTCATAAGCAGACCCTGCTTTGTATCCTGACCATTGCCATTTACACGACCGTTTTCCAATGCTCCGCTGTAATTTAATGTTCCGCAGCTGATACTGGTAAATTTGCCGTCTTCCCAATCATCCCCCTGCCACAGTGTTCTTTCATCCGATATCGGTGTGTGTGTATGACCGGTAAGCACCACTACATTATCATAATCCTTTACTATTTCATATCCCGTCTTTACATCACCATATTCATCACCGTTACTCAATGCAGTGGTCTGATACATTGGTGAATGCTGAAGATAAAACACCGGCTTACCATTACTCTTTTCAACAGCCTCGTCCAGTTTTTCTTTCAACAGGCTCTTGTTTTTACTTTCCAGACTCTCATGAACGCCTACAAACTGATAACCATATACCTCTCTGCTGTATACCGGACTAAAATCATCTTCATTCAATTTTTTCCATGTTTCATTAATTTCCGTTTCCGACAGGTTATCTTCGCCGTCTCCACCGGACAGTTTTTTGTCATGATTTCCATAAATCATAACCAGTTCAACATATCCATCACTACCCTTTTCTTCCGGAAAGACTTCTTTCCATACTTTTACAAATTCTTCAAAATCTGACTGGGATTTTTCCTTTGTAAGAGAACCGCCATCATATCCGTCTACAATATCTCCCGGCAGAATAACCACATTTACCCCTTCATTTTTGTACCATCGCAACACGTATTCTACCCATTTTGCCTGTGTTCCCGTCTTTCCGTCTCCATGATCATATCCAACATGAATATCGCTTAAGATTGCAGCCTTAAACCCTTGAGTTTCCTCTGCTTTTACTCTTCTTATCGATACTCCGCTAAACATCATGCTGACTATCATTGAAAATGCCAAACATGCCTTACCGATCTTTTTGATATAATATTTCATCTCATACCTCCATCCAATATCTGTTCACTAGAACGGAACACTCCAGCCTTTGCCTGTGTCCGTCTTCTCTGACAAATTACTGTCATCTGTTGTCTCGTTCTTATCCTCCGAGTCCTTATCCGTAGCATTTGTTGTATTGTCTTTCGTTTCTGTTTTGCTGTCTGTTGTGGTACTTTCGTTCTTGTCAGTATCATCTGTTCCCCACTGTCCGGATACGTCCGTTTTATTCTCTGTCTCCGTCTCCTCATCCGGTACCTCTTCAACAACTTCCAGCTGGCTTTGCTTATCCTCTTCCTTTGTCGCCGGTTGCTTTACATCCGATGCGAACGGAAAGTTTATCACAAGAACTGCCGCCAATACAACAATGACTCCTAAGACAATCCATGTTATTTTATTTGTAACTAACTTCTTCATGTATTCCACCGTTCTAATATTGGTAATCCAATGCTTTCACGTTTTCAACTTCTTTTTCATCCCAGTCGCAGAACATACCCGTTTTCATGTTGAATGTCAATTTTTCTGCACTGTCAGTTTTCCTGAATCTGACATTTGCAAAGATTTCTTCGCCGTCTGCGTATGTATCTACTGTATCTGCATTTCCAACAATCTTGATCGTATCAGTTGTTGTTCCCGCACTCACGCTGCATGCCATCTCTTTTAAGACTCTTCCTGCTTCAAAGCCTACAAACTCTAAAGCAGTGCTGCTTGTCATTGTTACGATACCTGCAGCCACGTCAGTTACTGACCGAAGATTAATCGGCACACTGATGTATCCCTCATATCCGTCTTCCACATGAACGTACTTTCCAAGACCATATACCTTTGTACCGTCTAATGTTGTCCAGTATGGTTTCACGTAGATAATACTTGCATCATATTTATCCTCGATATCAGAAAGCCACCATACACCGAAGTAACCAGATGCGCTACCGAATACTTGGCTTGCTGTCATTTCTCCATCTCCTGCTGCAAGTTTGCTGTACACATTTGCAGTTTTCATATCTCCGTGGTTATGCAGAAGTTTGTTCTCTTTATTATTCAAATACACATCAAATCCAACATTTTGATAATCACGGCTGTCAACCGAAGTGATGATACGCAAAGTATTCTTTTTGTTATCATTTTTTGCTATATCTTTCTCATTCTGAGCCTTTACACTCAGTACATAAGCCGGAACCCACTTTGCATAGGCTGTTGTTACACCTTTAATAGTTTCTTCAGTATACGCTTCTGTGCCATTTCCTTTATACCATCCTCCAAACACATATCCGTCTCTTGTCGGAGCATCCTTAGTAACAGTAACATTCTCTTCATAGATCACTTTTGTTTCTGTTGTTTCCGATGCTTTCGCTTGTTCCGGCATGAATGCCAGCCCCGACACGGTCACAACCAGAGTCATGAGCAAAGCCGCCATTTTCATTTTCTTCATCTTTCTTCTCTCCTTCCTTTCCTCTACCATTGACCTATTGTACCTGTCGTACTATCACTGTCCCCTGTCTCATTGGCCGTCTCGCCGACATTTAGCGACGCCGTTACTACGTCATCTTCTTCTAATCGGATAATCTCCATTTGCGGAATCTTATATTTCATCCAAACACCTCCTTATTTTCTATACATTTCATGCTCCTGCCTCAATTATAAAGGGAAAAATACATGTATCGGTATTATAAAACTTGACATCTTTTTGTACTTTTCAGCATTTCCGCTAAGTTTTAATGCTTTTTCCCCGTAAAGCATGTTATCCTTGTACATGAATCAAACACAATTATCATGTAAATAAAAGGAGGAACTGATAATAATGAATTTAAAAATTGGATTTATCGGTCTCGGAGCCCGGGGAATGTCATTGCTTCAAAACATTGTACTCCCTATGAATAAAGGAACGGTCGTTGCAGTTTGTGATGTACATGAAGACAGAGCGAAAGAAGGAGCCAAAGCAGTAACAGACGCCCATGGTAATGTTCCTGCAGTAGAAACGGACTGTCGCAACGTCATCAACAACCCGGAGGTAAACACCGTCATCGTTTCCACGTCATGGGATTCACATGTCGACATCGCACTTCTTGCCATGGAATCCGGCAAGCCTGTCGGCATGGAAGTTGGAGGCGTTTATGACCTGAATGAATGCTGGAAATTGGTAGATACATATGAAAGGACAAAAACACCTTTTATGTTCCTTGAGAACTGTTGTTTTGGCAGACGTGAAATGATGGTGTTGCATATGGTCAGACAAGGACTCTTAGGCGAAGTGATTCATTGTGCCGGAGGCTATCGACATGATTTGAGAAATGAAATTGCTTTCGGAGTCGAAAATCGTCATTATCGCCTGAAGAATTACAAAAACCGCAATACGGAAAACTACCCGACTCATGAATTAGGACCGATAGCAAAAATATTGAACATCAATCACGGAAACCGTATGGTCTCCCTTACAGCCACCGCTTCCAAATCAGCCGGACTGCATGAATACATCCTCCGGAACAAACCGGACGACGAGACACTGACACACACTGATTTTGCACAAGGCGATGTCGTTACTACAGTGATAAAATGTGCACACGGTCAGACAATTACTCTTACATTAGATACGACTCTTCCACGATTCTACAGCCGTGATTTTAATATCCATGGCACAAAAGGTATGTACGAAGAAGCAACTGACTCTATTTTCTTAGATAATGGGAAAGATGCTGAATTTGATTATAACTGGTTGGAAAATAAATGTGGAAATGCGAAAGACTATACCGACGAATACGAACACCCGACATGGAAAAAATATCTCAAATCCGGAATTCGTGGAACACATGACGGCATGGACTGGCTGGAATTTGAAACATTCTTTGATTGTCTCATAAATAATCAGCCTATGCCTGTAGATGTTTACGATGCTGCTACATGGATGGCCGTATCCGTATTGGCAGAACAATCCATATCATCCGGTTCAGCACCTGTAACATTCCCTGATTTTACCAGAGGCAAATGGTTGGATCAATAAATTACCGGGAGTGAGATTTTATTCTCATTCCCGGCTCATCTTCATTCTTTTGTCAATTTTAATCTTCTTCACATTCTTCATTTTACAATACACACACCCCACCGCCGTACTGATAATCGTAGCCACAATTCCTGCCCCTACAATGCGGGTAGGGTTCACGCTTCCATACTGACTTCGGTAAGCAATGACGTTGATGGGAATCAGTTGCAGGGAAGAAATATTCAGAATCAGAAACGTACACATCTCGTCACTTGCCGCCTCCCGGCTCTGTCCTCTCTCATCCTGCAGTTTTCCCAATTCCTCCATCGCCTGAAGTCCTGCAGGCGTAGCCGCCCAGCCAAGCCCCAGCATATTTGCAATAATATTGGTTGTGATATGTTCATTCGCCTTATGATGCTCCGGCAGATTCGGAAACAGAAACCGGATTGCCGGACGTAAAAGTTTCGAAAACGCCTGCATAATCCCAGCCTTTGTGGCAATCTCCATCAGCCCTGTCCAAAAAGACATAATCCCAAGCATAGTCAGACACAGCGTAACTGCTTCTTTCGAGGAATCAATCGCCGCATCTGTCACTGCACTGATATTTCCGGTCAATGCTGCATAGCAGACACCCAGTATCATCATTCCCGCCCACAAAAAATTCAGCATACATTGCTCCTTCTTCGCCTTCCTTACAATGTATGCTGAAATCTCTCATAAATTCGCTATTCTTTTAATCCAAGTCTTCGGTTTACAATTCCACGAAGCAGTGTATATACCACCGACATCAGCGGAATAAAAATCAACATTCCGACAACTCCCATCAGATTT
>CAZXQK010000028.1:0-9344 GCA_964642785.1 uncultured Faecalimonas sp. | reverse complement strand
CATTGCAAAGGTCAGATAAGACTTTCCGCATCCAAAATCCAAAATGGTTATCTCTTTTTGCGTATTCAACTGCGGCAGGATATCTTCCACAAATTCCAGAAAACGATTCATTTGTCGAAACTTGTCAAACTTTGTCCGTACAATCTTTCCTTCCGAGGTCATAACCCCCAGGTCCTGCAGAAAAGGAACATTCATTCCTTCCTGTAAAATATATTGCTTCCGGCGGTTATGTGACATATCTACTTCTTTCCGGCAGCATGCCTGCTGCTTTTTCTGAATCGTCACCTTCCCCTTTTTGCTTACAAGTACCGTTATTCTCCACTGTCTCGTTTCCAGTTGCATCTGTTTAAACTCATCCATGTATCGCGCAACTGCACGAACCGCTTCTGCTTTCTCATAGTTATAATGAAATGCCTGATTATTTTTATATTCTTCACATTGAAAATACAGAACCCCCTTTTGAAGAATCGGACGCACTTTTACCTTTGTCACCCCATTTTTCTCTTTGGGATTACTCAAAACGGCACTTATAAAATCTATCGTGAAACTTTCTTCTAATAATGTTATGATTTCCTGCATTGCAAACTCCTTCTTCCAGAACGAATGTGTCCTACATTGTATCACGAAAAGATGAAGGTTTCAACGGAACCCGGTAAAAAAAGACGATACCCGGTTGACAAAACCAAGTATCGCCTTTTTCATTGTCACGCTCTATACAACAGTTTTATAATGATTCTGTCACATTTTTTCCGGTTATATAGATACTGAGTGCCTCATAATCTGATAACATGACATCTGCCACTTTCCATCGATTCTTCCATAAATTCCCACTCTTCATCAGACTAATCGAACCCTGTACTTTAAATTCCTTCGATTGCCCCTGTGAACTCAAATTCAGAGTAACCGTGTAATAATATTCCCTTCTATTCCTTTTCTGTGCTGATTCCTCTTGTTGCTGATACTCGTTTGTCTCATTTAACTCTACATCCTTCAGTGTGACAATTCCGTCTCCTGCATCAGCCAAATAATCAACGTAAGTAAAAAGCGAATAATATTCCATATTATTCAAACAATTATCTGTACACTGTTCCTCATATAATTGCATATATTCCGTCGCGTAACTTTCTTCCAAAAAATTGGTATCTCTGTGAATCGGACTAAATTGATCTCCTGAGTCACTTTTATAATTCGAATACCTTTCTGCATCAGAAGAAAACAGATTATTTAAAAACTCGCCTGCCAACACTTGAGCGGAATCCTTTTTATCATTTTCCAGAGTCTCCCATCTAGTCAGGTCAGTGGTAAATCCAACATTTAGGGTATATGCGATTTCATCGTCACCTGCTTTATACTTAACATCGCACACAAATCCGTCAATTTTCTTTGTCCACTCGAAATTTTCTTTTAAGGTAATCTCTTTTTTCAACGCTTTGTATACACGTTTTTCATTCCGAAATCCCCCAAACAGGTGTGTGGCAAATACTACCGCCTGCTCCAATTCTTCCTCGGACACCTCACGCTCTCTGTCAATCGTAGTAATGGTAAGACCAAGATTTTTGGCATCATTATATTGTGTGCTTAATATTCCCATACAATGTCCTGCATATACTTCTTTATCCTCTCGTCTGAGAGTATATGCCGTAGCCGGATAACCTTCCGGTACACCATTCTCATTATATTCCACATAAATGTCCTCCGGAAAATCACATTCCTTCATTGCAGTTATAATCGTTTCTTCAGCCAACGGACATTCTGTATCCGGCATTCGTTTATTCTCCATAAATGCAATTCCAATAACCACTAAGCCTACTGCGATTATAGAAATTAAAATACAATATCTCTTTTTCATCATCTTCCCCCCCTTAATATCATACACTTATGCCTCAATATATTTGTTCCTTATATAACCACCACCGTAAACTTTGGTGAGGATCGTATCCCGCTTTAGGTGTATACTCCTCTCGTACTTCCCATTGTCCTGATGGTGGATTATCACCATTTCTACATTCAGCTGTATAGGATATTCTATCCAACCATTCCTCACTACTATATCCACATGATGTGCATCTTTCTCGTTGATAATGATACCACGTAAAAAACAAGTCATTGTATAATCCTGCTCCCCACGCTAACGCACACTCTTTATCATCAATTCCCCACTCCGATTTCCGTGTGACTGTTCCCATTGCAGAAGCTCCACAACTGTAACAAATAGCTCTACTTTTGGATGGTGTATACCATATAAAGGTGTAGCGATATTTTGGATTCATTGGATAGTTTAATGTTTCCTCTTCACTTTCCACTTCAACTATTACTTCCTTTTCCCACTCTTGCTCCACTAAATCCATTAAGCAAACCTGATGTTCCATGCAATCATGTATAGATTTTTGAGCAAAAACTTTATTTCCTAATGTGAACGTTCCTAATAGAGTCATACCTAAAATAAAACTTACATATTTTCTCATGTTTTTCCTCCTCATATTTTCTAAACTAAATATCTGGAATTTCCAAGGTTCATTTAAGTCTTTTTTCTTCGGGCTCAGTTTTTCACAGACTACTTGACACTATTTATTTTTCACGTCGGTTCCTCATATTTCATACATTTCTCATTGGCATCTCTCCCCTTTCAGTCTGTATTTCTGTCTACATATTATCATACATGTAGAATTCTGTCAATTCATAGTTTTTTTATATTTATTCTGACTTTAATTATTTAAATTGCGATTTCCAGAACATTTATTCTGCATTTGCCAGAACGTATATAAACTATCACTCAAAAAAAGAGCCTCACTCCATAACTATCAATCAGTTACTTTGTGACACTCCCTTTTTACTCGGCTTCTTCTTCCTTCATCTTTAAAATATCATTTGGCGTGCACTCTAAATATGCACACATTCTCCCGAGGATGGTCAAATCCACACTTCTCACTTTATTTTTACAGTAGTTATTCAGCTGTGTTCTTTGCAGACTGCAATTCGCACACAACTTGTTTTTACTGACATTTTTCTCTTTTAATATGCTCTCCAAATCAATATAAACCTTACTCATGTTTCTCACCTGTAACTATTATATGAAACTGTGTATTGAAATATAAGTTGTAAAGTTGTACACTGTATTTAAATACACCCCCCCTCAATCATAAATGGAGAACAATTATGAGAAAGAAAATAGTACTCACAAGCCTATGTCTGCTTTTTGCAGTATCGATTCTGTATCTGCAGTGCATTCGGAGACCCAGTGTGTTTCATGCTGTTACAATTCAAAGCACTAACGGCTATTGCTCAGAGCTCACCATCATTGCAAACAAACTTATTATCTGTAGCCGGAGCAAATTGGAAGCGGATTTAATCGAGCATATCCGAAACAACGATTTCAAAAATATGATGTTTTCTTACGACGTAATGGGATATCCGAAAGAATGTAATGTGACGGTTTACACAAATAATTGGACAAAAAAATTAGGCATACCTGCTTTCACATTCAGATATGCCATGTAATCCATTCTGCAAGAATACAAACCGGAATTGCCGCAAAAATATCAACCACCGAGTGTTGTTTTACAAACGCAACCGATATGCACACCAACAGACAAAATGCTGTAATCAGTGTCTTGCACAGTTTTGTTGCAGACTTTTCTTTTAACCAGGTAGACGCAATCCCGACAGAATACGCTACATGAAGAGACGGACAGACTCCGGTACAGGTATCCGCCTGATATATAATCCCCAAAAGTCCGGTAAATATATTTTCTCGTGCAAAAGTATCCGGTCTTAAATCCTGTCTACTCGGAAACAATATGTAAACAGTCATTGCAACTATTTGTGTCACAATAATATATTTATTCATATTTTTAAAATTATCCGGATTGTAAAGTGCAAAATAAACCAACGAACCGGCAATCAAAAAATACCAACCCACATACGGTATCACAAAATATTCGCAAAACGGTACCACATCATCTAACCAACAATGCACCGGATAACACTTTTCATAAGGAATCAGATTTTCCGTCAAAAGATACATAATAAAGTATCCAATCCAACCAAGCAGGAATAACAAATGTTTAAATTGTGGTTCTTTTATTTTAGATAGTCGGAATGTTCGATAATCAACCACAGGTTTTCTCATCTCGGCACCTCATTTACATCTTTATTAGTCAAATAATATCTCTTTGGAATATTGCGGTACGGAACTACCGTATGCTTCGGCAAATCTGTAGCAATCCTTGTAATCTCCTCCGATAAATACGCAGAAATCCGCTTTTTCTCATCGTCCATACTCTGTCCGCTCTGATAGCGAATCCCCTTACCGATATACATCTTCTTTAACTTCGGTGCGATATACAGTGGTACAAACGTCAATTCCACACCTGTTTTTTTATGATACAACTTCGCAATATCAATAAAATTTTCCTGAAACTGATATAAAATATGATTCATCTTCTCATCTTTTTCCGGAAAAATGAGGATATTTGCATTTTTTTGCAACAACTTAATTGTGTCTTTGAACGTGGACATAATCCTCATGTCACGATACACCGCAATCGTCCTTGCATTATTAAAAATGCACACTGATAACGGTGCAATTAAATAAGACATTACCTTATAAAACGGTTGTATCCATTTTGGCTTTTGCGACCAAAAATCCGTAAAAGCATATTCTGGAACTTCTTTCATATTCATCATCTGTCCGGCACACCAAATATAACAATTATCCTGCATAAATAATTCTGCAGCAATCGGACCATGAAGCTGTGAGTGATTTCCCACGATCACAGCCTGACTGTCCGGCAAATTTTCCAGTCCCACCACTTCCATTTTTCCATAGAACAGGCGTACCAATGCCCGTATGATTTTATACGACACAGTTGTCTTTTTCTTTTCCATCAAAAAGCAATATCTCCTACTATTTTTCTGCTAACACAGCTTTGATAAATTTCCAAACTCTCGCAACAGAACTGATGCTGATGGATTCGTCCGGAGTATGAACCCCTGCCATATCAGGTCCCATGGAAATACAATCCAAACCATCAATCTTAGAAGACAAAATCCCACATTCCAATCCTGCATGAATCACTTCAACTACCGGTTCTTTTCCATACTGCTGTTTGTAAATCTTTACACACAAATCACGCAAATCTGATTTCCTTGCGTAAGCCCAGCCCGGATAATCTCCATGATAACTTGCTGTTCCGCCTAATATTTCTGAAAATTGTTTTAATCTTGTTTTCAAATATTCTTTTGCAGAATCCACTGAACTTCTCACAGAAAAAGAGGTTCGGATTCCTTCACCGTCAACTTTCATCACACCCATGTTTAATGATGTTTCTACCAATTCCGGTAAATCCTGACTCATCGCCTGCACACCGTTCGGAAGCAGATTCAATGCAGAAATCGCTTTTTCTTTTGATGCTTCTGAAAGTACCATACAGGTAACATATTCTTTCTTTTCTAATACTAATGCCACGTCCGGATCTGTCACTCCGTATTCACTGCCGATCATCTGATTAAATTCACGGACAGCATCACTTACTACAGACACGGTTCCTTCCGAAACCAAGAACCTTGCTGTTGCATTTTTCGGAATAACATTATCTTTCACACCGCCTGCCATACTGACAATTTCAAACTGTGTTTTCTCTTTTAAATAAAGGAAGAACCTTCCCAACATCACATTTGCATTTGCACGGCCTTTGTTAATCTCTATACCGGAATGTCCACCTAGAAATCCTGTTGTTTTCACCTCACAGACAAC
This sequence comes from uncultured Faecalimonas sp., assembly GCA_964642785.1. Taxonomy (GTDB): domain Bacteria; phylum Bacillota; class Clostridia; order Lachnospirales; family Lachnospiraceae; genus Faecalimonas. Next base: position 3,589 of record CAZXQK010000028.1, on the reverse strand, counting down.
TCCGCTTTTTTCCACCATTTCTGTCGGAACCACACTGTCTACTCTGGCACCACCCGCACATCCTGCAGTGAAAACGCCCTCATCTTCTGAATCAATATTCAACAGACGCTTCGCCTTACAGCAGGATAAATCAATCGCTGTTGCTCCTTCCAATCCTACTTCTTCGCTCACCGTCAGCACCACCTCCAGGCGCGGATGCGGAATATCCTTTGCATCTAACAACGCAAGCCCATAAGCAACCGCAATTCCGTCATCACCACCGAGCGTTGTACCGTCTGCAGTAATACAGTCACCCTCTACCATAATGCGAATGCTTTCTTTTTCCATATCAATATCACATTCCGGTACTTTATCACCTACCATGTCCAAATGTCCCTGAATCATGATCGGCTCTGCATTTTCATATCCTTCCGTTGCTTCCTTAATAATAATCACGTTTCCAAGAGCATCCTGCTCACAATACAAATTTCTGTCTTTCGCAAATTTCACGCAGTAATCACTCAATGCCTGCTCGTGATATGAAATATGCGGAATACTGCAAATTTCTTCAAAAAAACCAAGCACCGCTGCCGGTTCATATCCGTTTAAAACCTTCATTTTTTATTCCTCCAGACTTTTCTTACAATAAAATATATTTTCGTACAAAACAGAAGATTCGTCAACGGTTTTTCGGAAAATTTTATCAACACTTAAGAAATACTTTGTTCTAAGCAACCCATGATCTGACCTTTGTACTGCAAAAATTTCTCTGTCAGATAAAAATCATCTTTCCTCGGCTTTGGCTCCTGTATCACAATCTCTTTCGTGATGGTTCCCGGCTTTCCCGATAAAATGTAAATGCGGTCAGAAAGCAGTATCGCCTCGTCGATATCATGTGTGATAAATATGGTGGACAATCGGATTTTCTCCATCACATCCAGATACCATTTGTGAACAGATTGTTTTGTCAGCATATCAAGTGCCGAAAAAGGCTCATCCAAAAGTGCCACCTGCTCTGAAAAAAGATAGGTTCTAAGAAGTGCCGCCCGCTGTTTCATCCCACCGGAAAGTTGATTCGGATACTGACTTTCTGTTCCTTCAAGACCAAATTCAGCAAAAAATGGCTGTACCGTCTTCCTCGCCTCTGTTTTGCTTTTTCCACGTATCAAAAGTGGCAAAATCACATTATCCATGATGGTGCGGTGCGGAAACAGCAAATCTTTCTGCAACATATAGCTTACCTTTCCCGTTTGCCCGGTAATATCTTCTCCGTCCAACAAAATCCGACCTTCGTCCGGAAGACTAAGGCCCGCAATCACATGAAAAAGTGTCGTTTTTCCACCTCCGCTTACCCCTAATAGAGATACGATTTCGCCTTCCCGGAGTTCCATGGAAACCTGTTTTATAATCTGTGTTCCGCCAAACGACTTGGTGATTCCTTCTACTTTTAACACTGCTAATTTCCTCCTCTTTTCGCATCAATCCGGCAGATATGCATTCGTAAACCCAAAATTCTCCGTAATGTCTTCTTCTAACAAGTCCTGTTCATTCAGCCAGTGATAGAACCGGCCCCAACGTGTTTCATCGATATACCCCCACTGCTTTGCTTCTGCCTGGTACTTATCTGCCAAAAATTCCTGACTTGCCTCCACCAATGTTTTATCCAGTTCCGGATTCGCCCTGCATAAAATATCTGCTGCCTCCTTCGGATGTTCTATCGCATATTCATATCCCTTCGTCACCGCACGCAGAAACGCTTTTGCCGTCTCCGGTTTTTCCTCCAGGAAACGATTTCCCGCAATCAAAACCGGTGTATAATAATCAAACACTTCATCGATATCCGCAAAGGCAAAATAGTCTGTTTCCAGTTGTTCCAACTCAGTTTTCACACCTGCCCATCCATAATAAATCCAAATCGAATCTACACTTTTTGACTTCAAGGCAGACACTTCATCCGTAACAGTGCTCGGTATCAAACTGATTTTTTCAAAATCACCGCCTGCTTTTTCTACGACCTGTTTGAGCGTTGCCAGTTCAATCGGTCCGTTCCACGTTGCGTAAGTATGCCCCTCCATTCCTTTTGGTGTATCCATTCCCTCACCTTTTCGGGAAATGATTCCGGACGTATTATGCTGAATCACAGCCGCAACCGCAGTAATTGGAAGTATGTCATCTCCTACAAAAGCCGCCGCCAGCGTATCCTGGAACGACACTCCAAACTGTGCTTTTCCGGCCGCAACCAGCACCTCTGCTCCATCTTCCGGCGACTGCACGATTTCCACGTTTAATCCTTCTTCATCAAAATATCCTAATTCCTGTGCCACATATACACCGGTATGGTTTGTATTCGGTGTCCAATCCAACGCAAACGTTACCTTCTCCTGCTCTTTCTGGCTTCCACAGGAAACCATCCACACTGCCATAAAACAAACCAATAATACCATTCCTATTTTTCTTTTCATGTCACTTTTCCTCCTTTGTCCAAGGCATACTCTTTTTCTGTATCCGGTCAACACCCTTCATCAACAGCAGGCTGACCAGTGCAATCAAAAAGATGACCGCAAACATTTTATCAAAAGCAAATGCCTTTTTTACTCTTGTCATATATACTCCGAGTCCCCGAAAACCGCCGAGCCACTCAGAAATTACTGCACCAACAACTGCATAAGACGTTGCAATACGCAGCCCCGCAAAAAAATGCCCCATGGCACCCGGAAATTTCAGATAACAGAAAATCTGCCACCTTCCTGCCCCCATTGCCCGAAGCAGGTTTACCGAATCCTGATCCACCGCCTGAAATCCATCCAGCAATCCGACTGCAATCGGAAAGAAAGTGGTAATCACGATTAAAATGACTTTTGGCAGCATTTCATAACCAAACCACAAAACCAAAAGTGGTGCAATCGCAACAGTCGGAATGGTCTGACTTAGAATCATAAGCGGATAAAAGGCTTTGTAAAGTCCTTTATACCGATCCATCAAAACTGCCATGATAAATCCCAGTAAAACACCACAGCCAAGTCCCATAAGTCCTTCTGCCAACGTCACAACAGCATGTTGCATCAGCAGAGGGAACTCTGCTACAAAGGCTTTTACTACCTGTAAAGGTGAAGGCAGAAGAAAGGCATCTATCAGCCCCAAACTGCACACCGCCTGCCACGTCAATACAACTATCGCAATTGCGGAACATGACCAGATTCTATTTGTGATGTTTTGTAACTTTCTTTTCAATACTGAGCACTTCTCCTTCCGGTCTGTAGGTAATCTTTACATAAGCAGATACGCTTTCCGCCCCTGCTCTGACTGCTACTTTCTGGCATTCTTTCACAATTTCCATAAGCACATCATAATCTCCCTCTATGGAAGTTTCACAAGGTCCCACATAATAATTCAATCCGGTAGATTGAATGTACATAATCACCTCGTCTACTATCCGAATCAGTTCATCATCATTATCCGCCTTTGGCAACACTTGAATCGCTACACTTGCATTCATTTCTTTCATCCTCCTTTTTAACAGCCTTTATAACAAAAATACCCGGATCGATAATGATCCAGGTATAAAAATATACAACTCCTCTTACAAAGTCTCCGTTTCCTACGCTGGCAT
>CAZXQK010000027.1:2025-9372 GCA_964642785.1 uncultured Faecalimonas sp. | reverse complement strand
TTTATTAAAAAAATACACTTATGATAAGACGCTTCAACTTGAATTTTCAAACCAACAGGATAATTCTTCTGCCATCGGTGCTGCACTCTATGCTGCCGATCATATTATAAACAGCATTGTACTATAAAGGACTGAAAAAACAGTCCTTTTATTGTACAATTAAATTATTCCGAATTGCATCGATTTCAGTTTGTGTCAAACCAATCTGCAGCAGATATGCCTCACAGTTTTCTTGAAATGTACCATGACTTTCTCCACATTGTGCAATGTAATTTATAGTCACAGAAAAATTATTTACCATCTGTTCAACACTTGCTTTATCCGAACAGCCACTTTCAGAAAAGAAGGACATTTCATAATCCATGTAAATATCTGTTTTTGACACACCACATACACCAAGTAACAACATAGCGACCATCGAGGTTCTGTCTCGTCCAATCGCACAATGAAAATACACCGGATAATTGTCCGAGTCTGCAAACACACGCATGGCTGAAGCCATATTTTCATAGTTCTTTTCCTCATCAATTCCTGTCGTTTCACTTGTACGTAAACTTGTATAATATGGGCAGGAATAATTGTAATATGAAACCTCATTTCCAACCGGAGACTCTCCCAGCAAACCCTCTCCATGTTTTCTCAAGTCAAGATCTGTCTTAATCTGATACTTTTCCAAAAATGCAATTTTTCCCTCTTTTGTGATGCTATCTAATTTTGCACCACGATACACTGCTCCCTGACGGATTTTCTTTCCGCTTTCCGTAACTTTTCCACCAAGATCTCTTGTGTTAGATACCCCGTCAATCACAATCGTCCGTGGAGTCGCTGCTGTTTGAAAAGAAAAAACATTTGATTTTCCTTTTCCCCCCGTAACCTGCCAATAGTATGTGGTATTTACAAACAAGTCTAAAATTTCAACTTCGTTTCCTGTTACCTGATATTCTGTTGCCATAGACATATCTTTATTTTCAGAAACAGCCACCACAAAATGTTTTGATTGATTTTTATCTTCCCAACGTAGTGTCACTCCCTGCATTTCATAATGATCACCTTTACCATAATATGCTTCTGATAAATAAGACCCTCTTCCCCATTCATAGTTTGTAACAAAATCAGTAACCTCTGCGTTTGCCAAACTAACCACTTCTTCGTTTTCCGGATAAATTGCGGAAATATTATTTTTATTTCCGCAACCCGTCAGACAAGAAACTAAAAAACTTGAAACAAGCAACATCACCCAAAATCCATTCTTCATAAAATCACCTCATTTATTTTATCATCAGTGTACAGGTAGTCATACCCTGTATGCAATCCGACAGCATTACTTTATCTGCTTTCTTTTCAAACACAAGTTTCCTTAGCAATCCGTCCTTTCGATCAAGAACTGAAATTTCTTTGCAGGAAATCCCCTTTACGTCAAGCATAACATTGTATAAATCACTAACGGTACTGTTTACCAAAATTAAAACATTTTCTGTTTTGCGCTTATACAAATACGCATACAGTCCTGCATAGTTCGTTGACACTACACATTCTGTTTCTTTCAAAACAACATTACGTAAAAGCGTCGTTCGCAAATCATGGAACTGTTCCAGACAAAGTGTATTGATAACAAAAGGAATCAGTAAAAAGTTCTTTTCATACACATCACCATATCCAACCATGGAATTTTTGTAGTCATAAACTTCTGAAAGTGCCGATACCTTTTCGCTATAATCCACCTTAACGTAGAAGCCTGCCCTAAAGAACATGGTCGCACGATAGCCTCGCCTGTCATGAATCTCAATCCCATCAATGACTTGTTCATAACTGATTGCACCCTCTCTGTCGAATCGTTGATATCCCTTCGCCTTAATCAGATATCCAAGGTTTCTTTCCATCAAATGAATGGCTGCTCCCCCTTCCAAAACGACAAAGTTATTTGCAAACATATCGATTAACTGTTCGTCGGTAAAGTTATTCACTGCGCCGCCTGATAATGCAACAGTTTTTCCTTTAAATTTCTTATCCTTTGTTATTTTAGTCGTAAATCCGACTGCGTTTAAATATGCATAAAAATCATACTCATCCGGATATAGCCCTTCTAAGTTCTGAATGCCCGTTCTGTGATATACAGTTTTTTCATCAACCGGACAACAAACCCCCTCCAGAGTTTCATACCTTAAGGAAAGTTTTGTCACACCGTTCAAATATGCCTCAATCTCTTTCACAGCCTGTCCGTAGCCGATTGACTCTACTGTACCATTTCCGACAAAATCAAAAATATCATAGGTCATGCCTTCTATGCAAAGCGGTATTGCCGACTCCAGTTGGAATTGTAAAAAACGTGCTTCTTTCGTAAAACTGTTAAATGAACCATTCTCCATTTCCGGAAGCACTTTACATTCCTCCGGCAAAAAAGCTCTTCCAATGTAAGGTACCAGATTAAAGTTATAATAATACTGCTTCGAGGATATTTCCTGATAACTCGGCAAATGCATACGGTCAATCATCTCTCCGCCCTGTGCTAAGCCTTCATGAATCCCATACCAGTCGCGTCCCTCCGTTGCGTGTTGTTGATGCATAGATGACATCAGACCAACCTTTGTTTTACCGCCTGTCGCAGTTTTGACAACCGTTCCTAAAAACTCTGCCAAATCCACCATCGCACTGCGATTAACATCAAGCCATGCTTTCCGGACTTCTTTGTCGCCTTTATGCAATAATAAATCCACAAACTGTTCTCGCGTATAAGCTGTCCCCAGTTTCTCATTGTATCGATACATATGTTCGTCGCAGAAACAACCGCCGTAAGAAAGCGGTGCATGATTATGCAGGCGGAAATCATCTTCTACCCATACAACCTCCGGTTCTAGTTCCTGTAACAAGTACGTATAGAATTCAGCATAATATACACGCCAATTTTCACAGAACGGACAAACCACCATTTCGCTTTGGTTTCCCTCAATATCCACCATGGTTGAAAAATCCTGTCCTTCCTTCAGCGGACGTTCACGATCCAAATGTCCGATTTCAATCCACGGATTCAAACTGACAGACAAGCCACGTTCTACAAATACACGTTTTGCCCGCTTCATCGTTGCCACCCAAGGCTTCGCCTCCTCAATTGTCATGTGTCCTACGCAATATTCCTCTGCATTAATAAACAGCATTACATTTTTAAAACCGTATTTCACACAAAAGTCAGCTATATTTTCAATTCGTTCTTTTTCGTACTGATTGGGCACAATTTGTACACGCAAACAGTTCAAAAATTCTTTCTTCACTATCTCTCTATCTCCTCTCCACATTTATGATATGCCTGTATGGTGTTCTCACCGCTTTCCAGTGCAATTTCAAAAAAGCCCTGTTCTTCATCAAGAATATCTGTCCTTGTCCCCCACACGACACGCACTCTCTTACTGTGAAATGTATTTTTTAAACAAACAGTCGTTGGCTTCTTTACGAAAATCGTTGCCGAAACTTCATCTCCTATTTTTTTTGCACTTATCAGGATTCCTCCATAACTGCGCAGTTTTTCAAAAGATACCTCTTGTTCTTTCCAATCTTCCGGTATCGCCGGAAATAAATGAATGTATCCCTGATGTTCCTGTAATAACATCTCCTGCAGTGCATCACAAAATCCAAACAAACTTTCTAAGGTAAACGGACGGTAATGAAATGTCGTATATCCATACTGTTTATAATCTCCATTCAGATGAAATCCATTCTCTGCAACAAATCCATTCGCAAACTGCCGTAATCTTTCATATGCCGAATTTCCTTTGTATGCCATTGCATAAATCTGCGCACTCATTGCAAATGAAAATCCAACCCACATACCGGTTCCGTACAATTCAATATCTAAAAGCGATGCCTCATAGATTCGTTTATGCTCGTCTGTATCATAATTAATAAGGTGCAGCGGATACAAACACATCAAATGTGAAAAATGCCGATGCGACTCTCTCAATGTCTGTGTAGAATCCAGCATCACAACACCGTCACCTGATACTGCAATATCATCTAATCTATCAAAAATTTCCTTATATCTGTTCTGTTCTTCTTTCTCTCCGAGCGTTCCTGAAAATTCAATCAACATCTGATACAAATAACGCAAAAGTGCAAGGTCGAAATTAGAATTCGGCTTCAAATATGCCTGTGGCTTCGCATCATATATCTCCGGAGAAGAAGAAAGCGGCAGATATAATTTTCCTTTATGCTCCTTCAAAAGCTGCCCAATTGCACATTCTGTGCCTTTCAGGAACGGATATGCACGCTCTTTTAAAAATGTTTCATCTTTGGTGTACAGATAATATTCAACAAAACTCTGTGCCACCCAAATTGTCATCGTCGGTGAAAAAGCATATTGTGGCCAGCCGCCAATTGCTTTTCCGTCTAATGTAGAACAAGACGGTAACAGCAGTCCGTTCACCCCGAAAAACTCTTTTGCAAATCGTTCAAACTTTGGTTTCATTGACCACAAATAGTCAATAAATACACTTCCTTCTTCCAAACGGTTTGCCTTTAAAAAAGACTGATACGAAAGTTGTGTATTTGTATCGTGATGATAATCACCTTTCCATGGTGGCAGACTGTCATTATCAGCAGTCCATACCCCCTGTAGCGGCATCGGATAAAATCCTTTTCGCGAGCAGGAAGCGAATAGATAATAAGAACGATAATATGTTTTTTCCAACAGTTCATCGCCAATCGAAATGGAGGATTTTTCCCAATACTGCTTCCACCATGCGATATGCTGTTCTTTCAAAATATCATACCCTTGCTCAGCCACTTTCTTCAACTGTTCCTTTGCAGCCAAAATCATATCTTCATCGCTGTCCTGATTCGTCACAACTGTAAAATATAATTCACTGTAATCATCCAGGTATTTTCGATATACGACTACACCATACTCAAAATCCGACAAGGTCTGTTGACGATAATATATAAACTCTCCATCTACGGTTTCCTGTGTCCTCGGATAGTGCAGACATGCATCCATGTCTACCTCACCAATGCCGGAATGATTTCCGCAAGTTCCGGATTCATCACCGGAAATATACAGTGGAATGTGCAAATGTATTTCACATTCTCCATACACTTTTGCAATCCCTACAAATTCCGTAGCACTTGCAAATGCCTCAATCCGTCTTGTCTTTTCTCCCTGCACGGAAACAGTTGCCACTGCCGTCCGAATGTCCACATGAGACAAAATTTCTTCGGTCTTACCTCCAAAATTCAATTCCATTCTTCCTGCTGTCAATTTGGAAGGATATGCCTTATCTGATGAAATCACATCAAACAGTCGTAAATACTCCTGCCAATCCTCCTGTTTTCCACTCTTTGCAAGTTTCACAAGATTCGCATAGGAAAATCCTTCTTCCAATGTATGTGGGTGTGGGCGTGTATCCCAAAGGTCTACCCTGTCCAAAGCAAAACGGATCGGACCATCTCCATAAATCAGACAGCCCATTTTCCCATTTCCCAATGGCAGAGCTTCATCCCAGTTGGAAATCGCTCTATCATAATGTATATCATATTTATTTAATCTCAAACTTTGCATTTTTGATAAGCCTCCGCTAAAAAATATCCCACAATAGAACCGAATCCATGATTACAACTTGCACTTTCGTCAAAAAATTCCCATATCGTTCCTGTTCTCTCTGCCATCGGTAAAAAGTTTTCTTTACATTCACGCAGAAGGCACTCATATTCTCCTGCTTCAAACAAATTTGACAGTCTCAGCACGCATCCGATAAACATCGGTGCTGCATAGAATCCGTCCTGTTTCTTAATCAGTTTTCTTACGAATGTTTTTTTGTCTTTTACAACGTCGAAAAAGGCAGCAAAATACTGACACGTTTCGCTCCTGTTTTCCGTACGCTCCAGCACCCCGTCTCTCCATATGGCATTATCGCAAAAATATTCTCCGTCAAATGAAAATGCGTAGATTTTTTCTTTCAATTGTTCAGCCTTTTCAAGCAGTTTCTCATCCTTTAAAAGGTATCCTGCACTCTTTAATGCTCCATAATACAGCATATTTGACGGAAAATTAACATCATTCATAAACTCATTTGCCTGACTCCATTCCAAAAATACCCAGCCCTGCAGTTTTTCCAAAAAACCATACTCATCTTCAAAATCCTGGAAGTAAGAAAGGATTCCCCTGATCTTATCTTGAAATTTCTCCGCAAACAAAACATCGCCTGTGCGAATCACAAAATCATAAAGTTCTACAACAAACCACAAAATCCAATTTGGAATAAAATCATTTGCATGTTTTGGCACAGACGGATAGCATTCCGGCAATATCCCCTTATGTGCAAACTCATCACCATCATACAACAGATAATTTTCCAAGAAGTTACGTTCCACAACATTATCTCCCGTAAAGTAGCGTTCAGCCTTTGCAGTAAAGTAACTGTCACAAAGCCATCCCGCCCGTTCACGCGACGGACAATCGGTAAACAAATCATAAGCGTTCTGTTTAAATGTATTCTGTGCTGCCTCGTAAATTTTCGTAAGTTCTGCATCGTCAAAGATCATTTCCTTCTTTATCGGATGTTCGATTTTAATCAGCGATACCGACACGTCCTGCACCTGTTCATCAAAAACAAGCTGCAGATAACGCATCGTATATACTTCAGAAGAATATAAGGTATACTTTCCCTTCTCCAGCGACCACTTTAATCCATGAATAATCTGCTCTCTTCCAAAAGAAACCTTATCCTCCGTCAACAGGTCATCGTATATCACCCAAAGGTTCACTTTTTTCGGTACAGAAATCTGTATCTTTATTTTTCCGCTGTATGTTTGTCCAAGGTCGTACAGTCTGTATCTGCAAGAACCTTCCTTTTCCTTATGAAACTGCATCTTTTGCAATTCTTTATAGAGTACTGTTTCACAAACTGCCGGCGGGTAAAAATCTCCATCTGCACAATCATTTAAGAAAGCAACCAGGCATGCCTTCCACTCCTCCTCGCAATCAAAGGTTACACTTCCTTCTTCGAATGCTGTGCCTTGCACGATTTCATTATCTGCGAAGGGCACTCGTCTTTCTAGCAGTTTCGGAGTCTTCTTCTCTACAAGGCAGACTCTCTCGCAATCAAGAAATCTGCTTCTGTCAGATGACTGCCTGTAATCCTCTACATAACCCCTTTGTGCAGACATTCTTTCTACCTTATCAATGCGGTCTGTCATCAAAAAGCAGTCAAATGCACGCACATCACAAGTCACTCCATCCACTGTAAGTTCACAACCCACATAGGATTCTCCTCCCGCAAAACAAAGAGTTTTCGTTTCCACGCTCAGACAGTAAACAGAAATTATATTCTCTTCTTCTGTTAAAAATGAGCTGATGTCAAT
>CAZXQK010000027.1:0-2015 GCA_964642785.1 uncultured Faecalimonas sp. | reverse complement strand
GTGCATAGCCTCCAGCCGTACGTGCAGGACCATAGCAGACAAAATGACCATTCACAAATAAATTGTAAGTGTATTGTGCAATCAACGATATACTTGCCTTGTTTGCTCTTCTTACTTTTTTTGTGATACAGATTTCATAATTTTTTCTATCACTGTTTTCTATCCAGTATGCCTTCATCTTGACAAAACCTCAACTGTCTTTCCATTCTTCCGACTTTCTTCCGCAGCATAAACGATAAGATGTCCGTTTACAGAATCTTCAATCGATGTCATGGAAATGCTGGTTCTGTCGTCGTTCAAATACGCCACAACATCTTCCATGATGGCATGGTCACCGCCACTGTGTCCGCCGAACTGCACATTGTTGATAATCTTAGAAGAAAGGTCTATCACTTCGTCCGGCTGATAAACTCTTCGTATGGTAAGTCTGTTGCTCTCCAACTCTCCTTCCAATTCTCCTTTGATACCGACAATATGTAAATGGCGCATCGGCTTTGTTGCATTTGCCGCTAATGTAAATGCCGCACAGGAACCATTTTCAAATTCAATAATCAAATTCTGTCTGTCCACCAGGTTACCGCCTGCAATGTAAGCACATCGGCCGAAATTATCATGTTTCAGAAATTCTTCTTTTTCTTCCATTGTGATTTCATCTAACGGTTTGTTCAAATCTGCCCATGTAAGGAACGGCATGTCATCTCGTTCCAAATATTGCAGTTTTGCACTGTAAATACAATTATTATAATGCGGACACTGATAACAGAATTCCGTTGCATCTTCCGGCATTCTTTCTTTTACAAATAAAGAACGGGAGCCAAAAGAAGAAATCCTAGCCGGAGCAGTTCCATTATTGAGCCATGCGATCAAATCCATATCGTGACAGCATTTTGCCAATAAAAACGGACTTCCACAAGTATCTTCATCTCCCCATTTCCCGCGACAAAAACTTGTCAGATAATGGGAAACCGCAACGTGTTCATTCATTTCCATAGAAATGATGTCACCAATCACACCATCAAGCAGCATCTGTTTCACAGTACGATAAAAAGGTGTATACCGCAGAACATGACATACAAATACAATACAGCCATTCTTCTTTGCTAAATTAGCTATATCCAATAATTCCTTTTTATTATTCACAACCGGTTTTTCCACCAGCATATTGTATCCTGCTGCCAAAATGTCCATTGATGTGTGGTAATGATCCTGATCCATTGTGGTATTAATCACAACATCCACATCCGGTCTTTCCTCCACAAACCGGTTGAGACTTGTATAAAGTCTGTTGTCCGAAAGTCCATATCTTTCCTTTGCAGTCTGTAACCGGAAAAGATTCGGTTCTACAACACCTGCAACTTCAAAATTCGTATTTTCTTCCAGAGAGTAGTCTGCATAAACAGACCCCCTGTTTCCATATCCGACAATGACTGCTTTTATCTTCCTCATAACCATCCCCTCCTCTACTCTGCTTCTCTCGTCGGCCATGTAATCTCCTCTGCAGTCATTTCTCCGCTTGCCTGCAATTGCTTAAATGCCGAACGCATTTCTGCCACATCTCCTGCGAACAGTGCATAAGAGAATTCCAATGGAGTAAAATCCTCCATCTGACAATAAATGGCTGTACCGATGTAACCATAGCTGTTTGCATAACAGCTCGGAATATAACTGGAATAATCATCTTCATAAAAATCATCATGCGTCAGTTGATTATTCTTATCATTGTATGCAATGGAACTAATGCCACTGGATGCCGAGAAATAATTTGCACTCGGATTATAAATACCAAGTCCGAACTTATCCTCTGTCACAAATGCAACCCAGCTGTCCTTCACCTGTTCCGCCGCCAGTCTATAATGATATCTGCCGCTTACCGAATCCTTCAGTGTTGTCTTCAGACTTCCCAATCCATCCGGACAAAGCGTATTGTCAAAAATCGTTCCCTGTTTTGTTTCTGCATAGAAATAGTTTAACGGATATACAGAGTAAAATGCCGGTGATTCCTGACGAACAAATTC
>CAZXQK010000026.1:0-9802 GCA_964642785.1 uncultured Faecalimonas sp. | reverse complement strand
CAGTTTTGTAAGATTATAAGGTTTGCACTGCTCTCCACCTTCTTCTTTATAGCCTGCACAATAATAAATAGGTCTGATATCCAAACCGGTAGAAGCCTGAATTCTGGCCTGCACCGAAAATGATTTTTTCTTGAGATAATCTAAAAGTACCTCATCCGGTTCGTTCTTTTCAACATCCCAATGTTTGCCTTTCATTGCAATATCAGCCTGATTTAATCCAATCAGAATTCTTCCGTCTTTGTCATCACCGAGACATGGAATGATCACATTGCTGATGAGATCATATGAGGTTCCTAAATCTTTGGATGACGAATCCAAAACAATCAACACAAGATCAATCAGAGGATCCCCATTTTCATCTAATTCGCTCAGTTTCCGTGTCAGCATCTCGGTATAAACCATATCTCTGGTAACTCCCTCACCAAGACCGGGCGTATCCCAAATAATGAGGTTGTCAAGTGTATAACTTGTTATATCTTTTGTTTCGGAATCAACTCCGACCTTTGCAACATCCATATTGAACAGTGCATTTATTGTGGAACTCTTACCGCTTCCGGTAGCCCCAACCAACATAATATTTACTTTCTCTTCCAGCAATTCATAAATACTTTTCTTTGACTCTTGCGATTCTTTCTCGTTTATTAAAATCTCATCCTTTAATTCATCTTGTTTCATTAATAACGTCCTCCCTGTGTTTCTATCTTTTCTGCATGATCACGCTAAGTTCTTATCAGCTTATGCTCATATTTTATCAACACAGAGTGACATATTCTGTCATTGTAAGAAAAAGAGAAAACTTTTTTACTCTATCATTTTCATCTTTCTGTATTCTTCAGCCACAAACTTATTCGCAAGCACCTGACATGCCTACTCGTAATAATATCTGATCGCCGTGTCAAATACATTCTTTCTTTTCCCTTCCAGCAAATCTCTGCTCAGACAGATTTCTCTATGATATGGAATTTTTTTATCTTGATAGACAATATAATTATTCTGGTTTTTCAAGTCGACAATCAATTGTGGCATATCACCAATATAAAGCACATCCTTCTCCTGTCTTACCAATATTGCTCTTTCTTCCATATCTTTTCCCTTTTTGAAACAGTTCCATATATTCTATCTTCTGCTTTATCGTATTCGCTATCTTCATCGCACGTTCATCCGGCATATCGGTGTATTCCGTGAGTAATTCTGCTGCCACCGAATCAAAACCACGCAGTCTTCCGATATCTACAAGATGTTTGTTTGTAACATACTGTAACATATCAACTTCTCTTTTCTTAAATGACGCAACTTCTATATCCAGAAGTCGTCTGCCACTCGGAATGATTTCCTTATCAAAAAACAATGCATTCCCCGTATCAAAAATCGGTGCCATCGAGACGAACCGGCTTTCTTCTGTGCGATATAAAAAGCCAAAATTATTAAAATGCCGATCCGTATTACTCAAAATAAAATCTGTCAGTATCATATATTCTAATTGTTCACGTACTTCCGTCTCCTGCAATCCATACTGTATTGCCTGAGAAATCATTTCCTCATACAAATTAGAATTATTAGAAACTTTGACATTCTTAATCAGTTGATACGCTGACACGAACTCAGATTCCGTATCAGTAAACAGTGGATTCATGGAGCACATAACTTGAACGAGGTTTATACGTGCTAGATGTACTCTTTGTTACTTTATAGCCTGTCATCTTTCTATTTTCTGTGTTATACAATTTATATTGATATAAAAGTGATGAAAACGGTAGTGGAAGTCCCTCACTTGTCAATAAATCTTTTGCGAAATGTACAATCGTGTGTCCCATACAATTAAAAAAACCATAAAGAGGATTAATCTTATCCTTTCCATAGTAATGCCAAATTAAATCCAGCATGCTAATATTACCATCTTTGTTCAACACATCTCCAATAGGTTTATAAATATTTCTATGTCCATTTTTGCCAACAATTATTTTAAAATCATTTGGAATATTTTTAAGTCCAAAAGTGAAAATATCATGTCCAAAATCCCTATGATTTCCACCTATCCTTGTATCAAAAGGATTATTTTTATCAAAACCATTAGGTAATATTTCATCCAACTTCTTCTCCCAACCCTTGCCATATTCATCTACCCAGCAAGCAATTTTGTACGCAAATACTCCCGTTAAAATAGCAATCACAACATCTTCATTACACAGTTCCTCAAAATAATTATCTACCATTTGTGTATTTTCTTCAAAATTCTGCTTATTCACATATTTTAACGCTTCTTCATACAACTCATCGTATGATTTAACTTCCTTTCGTTTTTCTGGTGGGCAAACACTAAAATATTCTTTTATTGTTGCCTCTTTATCAAAAAATTCTTCATCTTTTTCAAAGAAAATAATGTCCTTAATGTTCTTTAACAAAGACATCTTCTCACCTCTCTTTTTTATCATCTTTTCGTTCTTTCACATCATTTCCACCATATCTCCCTGGCTCCTCAGCCACATGTCAACCCCATCGCCAAATACTTCTGCACGTACAACCACTCCTTTCTCTCTCTTTTCCAAAATCTCTGCCGTAGGAAGCCTGTCCAAAACAGCATCTATCGAATCTCCCGTATACAGAAATTTGATTTTCCTTAACTTTCCGCCATACATGAACTGTATCCGCTTTTTAAATTCACCTTCCTCAAACCGGTCTGCATAAGGTACCGTAAAATATTCGTCCAGTCTTGTTATCTTCATGAATCTGTCAATTCTGTAGATGGTCGGATATGCGAAATCAC
Organism: uncultured Faecalimonas sp.; assembly: GCA_964642785.1. Lineage (GTDB taxonomy): Bacteria > Bacillota > Clostridia > Lachnospirales > Lachnospiraceae > Faecalimonas. The sequence goes on along the minus strand of CAZXQK010000026.1, from coordinate 7,038 downwards.
CATCTGCGATATATGCAGTCAGATAGAAATAAAATTCCGAGAACATGACTCCCACCGGTTTCACTTTTCTGACAACCTCTGCATGATTCTTCACTTTCCGATATCGGATTTCTATATATTCCTGTCTTTTTACTGCCTGTTCCAATTCCCAAAGAATATCTAAAACTTCTTTTCCATGCTGCAGCTCCACATAATGGAACATTTCATTTTTCAATACTTCTTCCAGGAACCGTTCTTTTGTCTCGTCATTGCATAATGCCACCAGTTTATGGATAATCGGAAACAGTTCTTTCTTCATCATGGAACGGCTTTCCAAAAGTACCTTTGCAACTGCCAGAATTTCTTTTTCATCAAGCTGCATCCTGCTTTTGGTTTGCAGTACATAACCTCCCAATGATTTATCATATACGATTTCCTGTATTTCTCCTGTTTCCTGTACCTGCTCCTGTAAATAACATTGTATGTCTGCAATATCTCTCTGTATGGTCCGCTCAGCCACCTGATATTCCAAGCTTTCTTTTTTCTTGCAAATCACCTTACCTTGTTTTAATCTCGAATAAATCGACAAAATTCTTGCTGTTTTGTATTCCGACTCTCTCCCCACATCAAACCTCCATATTTATCAATATTTTAGATACTATGATTATACGTTTTTTAGTGGACATATAATGTCATTCTTCTATTTTTCTATAATTCCAAAAATTTCTTGCCTTTTTTTCGCCATATTCTGTCATCGGATTCCACATTTTGTCCTATCATAGGACAAGTTTTCTTGTTTTTTTGTATAGCATTAGAAATGTCTTAATGCAAGACAAATGGAGGACAACATTCATGGCAAGAATCATTGACACTCAATATAAAAATTTAATCGGAAACAGACTAAAAGAGATTAGAAAAGAGAAAAACATGAGCCAGCAGGATTTATCAAACAAATTAGAAACCCTCGCCATCTATATTTGTCGTGGTTCTATTTCCCGCATTGAAGACCAGAGCCGAACCGTCACCGACATTGAATTGTGGGGACTTTCGCAAGTTTTGTCAACTCCGATGGAAGATTTTTTCATATACACGACAACAAAGGGCAGATAATTCATACAAACCATCTGCCCCGGATACACTTATAAAACTTATTCTTTTAGTTTTGCAACAACATCTGCAATGACACTAACGTCCTCTTCCAGTTCTTCTGCTATCGTCTCTATCGACTTGTTCTTGGCAAGTTTTTTCCGTACTTGGTCCGAAAGTCGCATTATGCTCCCTTCTGCCCGTCCTTCTGCTCGTCCTTCTGCTCGTTCGTCATTGAGTAATTCTTGAAATGTCATGTATCGTGCCCCCATTTCACGACTCACCTTCACTTCCTCTATTGAGTCCTGAAGTTTTCTGACGAATTCATCATCATAATCCTTCTCACTCTCCGAAAGTGGTGCGCCTACAAATTTTAAAAACTTAACTAACTCTTTCGGAACTTCATCATCGTTTGTCCCTTTCGTACTGAGATAAATCGTATGTGCACCGTCTTCCATGGACATTCCCGGTATTTCACTACATACTTTACTCAGTGTATAGCGATATTTTCCTTCTCCATACGGGTCAAAATCACAAATAAAGATCACGTATGTATCCGGAAGTTCCGAGTACGACAAACCACTGAATAGCAATTCCATATCTATCTGATCATGATAGTATCTTGCCCGTTTCCCTAAAAATGCCTGACTAAGCACCTGCATTTCAATGTTATAATGTGTTTGTTCCGCGTCCTTTGCATAAATATCCAATCGTACTCCTTTATACTCCGGATTATACACAATGCTCTTTTCCTTACTCACTTCCACACGTCCGATTTTTATTCCTAATGCTCTTTCCAGCGTTCCTCGGCAATTCTCCGGATTCAACATCACTGCGCCGAACATGAAATTGTCCTTAATCGTTAAGTCCTGTATACTTTTTTTCTGTTTCATTTCTTTCGTCTCCTTTAGTTTAGCATATTCGCTCTGCGATTGATAGTCTTAAAATATTTTTCTAAATGAAAAAACGCATTACAATCATAAGCACTCACCGACTTCCTATATAAAATTCATCAATAATGAAATTCTCCGGCTGATACACCTTGAAATTCTGACACGTTTTAGATAAACGTTTTATCGACGCTCAAAAGATTTGATTTTGTGTCTACTTGATGTACGAAAGATTGTAACACAAGAACAAGGAAAACACAACTAAAAAAAAGATACAGGCAGATAATTCATACAAACCATCTGCCCATCTTTTTTATCTTCTATTCTTCAGTCTCAATCGGTATAAACGAAAATGTTGTCACATCAAACAATCCCGTATCCGTCATTTTCACTGCCGGAATGACAATGAGCGACATGAAGCACAAGGTCATAACAGGTTCTACTTCTCTGCTCACGCCAAGTTCTTTGTAAGCCGTCTCGTGAATGGCTGTCAGTTTTTCGTCCACCCATTCTCCACTTTGATCACTCATCAGTCCTGCGATTGGCATTGGCATGCGCTCTATCACCTTGTTGTCCTTCACAAGAACAATTCCGCCCTCCTGCTCTACCAACGCATTCACCGCACACTCCATTTCTTCATCATTTACACCGACTACAATCAGATTGTGTGAGTCATGTGCGATGGAAAGGGCAACCGCACCTTCTTTGATGCCATATCCTTTTAGGAATCCGCAAGCCACATTTCCGGTTTTCTTATGTCGTTCTAAAACTGCAACTTTCACGATGTCTTCTTCCGGTCGGAATACAAATTCACCGTTTTCATCTAAGGTAATCTCTTCCGTCCGTTTTTCCGTAACCACTCCGCCCGGCAGGACACCGATAACATTTACCTTATGATTTTTCAAATGCATTTTAAACTTCTCTTTTGAGAAATCTTTTAGCACAACACTTCCTTTCACAGGTGTAATATCCTGCTTTTCGATATCCGGCAGATACCGTCCTTCTTCTGCAACCAGTTTTCCTTCAATCCACACCCGGTTCACTTTAAATTCTTTCAAGTCATCTACCAGTACAATATCCGCACGATATCCCGGTGCAATCGCACCTCTGTCCTTTAATCCGAAACATTCTGCCGCGTTTAATGTTGCCATTTGGATGGCAGTCACCGCATCCAGTCCTTCTTCCACACAGATGCGCAAATGATTATCCAGATGTCCTTCCTGCAAAATGGTCTTCGGCTGACGGTCATCGGAACAAAGTACGCACCGTCTGCTGTTTTCCTTTGTCACGCCCTGAAGCATCGTACGAAGATTGTGACATGCAGAGCCCTGTCGTAACAGGATATACATTCCCCGTTCCAAACGTGCCTTCATATCCTCCACAGTCATACATTCATGATCTGCGAGAATTCCCGCCGAAACATAGGCATTCAGTGCATGACCTTCTAAGCCGGAGCCATGCCCGTCAATCCATTTTCCCTGCTGTTTTGCAGCAACAAGTTTATCCATGACATCCTCATCCGTGCCAAGTACACCCGGGAAATTCATAAATTCTCCAAGCCCGACAAACTCATCTTTCGGAATCAGTCGTTCGATTTCTCTCGCATCCAGTACCGCACCGGCATGTTCAAACGGCGTTGCAGGCACACAGGAAGGTAATTCGTATTGAATATCCAGTGCCGTCCGTTTTCCTGCCTCTATCATATATTGCAATCCCGCTTCTCCACATACATTGGCAATTTCATGAGGATCCGCCATGATCGTCGTTCCTCCGTGCGGTACAAGCAGTCTTCCCAGTTCTTCCGGACTTAAATAGGAAGATTCTATATGAATGTGACTGTCAATAAATCCCGGTGTTGCATACCGTCCTTTGGCATCAATGATTTTCTTTCCTTCGTATTCACCGATTCCGGCTATCTGTCCGTCACTGATTGCAATATTTCCTTCTACAATTTCTCCTGAAAAAACATTGACAATCTTACAATTTTGAATCACTGTATCTGCCGGTATATCTCCTGCAGCAACCCGAATTAATTTTCTTAATGTTTCTTTCATATACGTTCTCCTGTTCTCTGATACTTACTGAGAATCATACCATATTTTTATTGTTTTGAAATAATTTCATTTATTGGAATTTCTTATTGTTATTTATAAGTACTTCTTATTATCCGCACAACAATCCACATAAATCCAACAAAAAGCAATACTTTACCACTTGTTTTTGTGTTGGAACTTGACAGAAACACTATATAATAGTATGATTATCTGAGAAAGCGAGGTATTGCGTATGTCAAATGAACACAAAGACCAGATTCGTATTGTACAGGAGACGGTTGCCGGAAAAGAAATTACATTTGCACATGTAATGGGTGGTCCGGATCCTATTATATATCAGAAACTTGGATTGAACCCTCAGGTAAACTATGGTTCTTCCGCTATCGGAATCATGAACATGACACCGCCGGAGTCTGCTGTTATCGCTTCTGATATTGCAGTAAAAAGCGGAAATATTTATCTTGGATTTGCAGATCGTTTTACAGGCACTTTAATCATCACTGGAGAAATCTCTGATGTAATGTCTGCCATGAACGAAATCGTGGACTACTTCCGCGACACCTTAGAATATGTAGTCTGCAAGGTTACAAAGAGATAGGAAGTGTTGCTATGGCTCAGATTACAAAGGAGCAGTTGTTAGAAAAGATATTCGGCGATGACTATTCTCAATTAGTCGGAAAACAGCTTCGCATGACACGTGTCCGTGTTCCCGGCAAGGAAGTATGCATGGCTCACATCTTAAACCCGTCAGACCCATGTATCTACCAGAATCTGTCGTTACACATCGGCGTACATGAAGGCGAAGATCACACCGGTGAAACACTCGGTTTTATTCGTTTTACTCCCTGGGAGGCAGTGGTTGTTGCAGCGGACGTTGCCATTAAAAGTGCCAATGTACAGATTTGCTTTATGGATCGTTTCTGCGGCACTTTGATTATTTCCGGTCAGATATCCGATGTGGAGACTGCCGTCCGATCCGTTGTCCGATATTTTGGAGAAGAACTTCATTTTACCGTATGTAACATACATAAAAGTTAGGATTAGGTCAGGTATCATATGAAAAAATTATTTTTAATGGGAAGAAGTGAAGCCGGAAAGACCTCCCTTACTCAGGCTTTGAAAGGCGAAACACTTCATTATGAAAAAACTCAATACACCAACACCGCTGAAGATACCATTGATACTCCGGGAGAATATGCCGAATCGAAACATTTCAGTGTCGGATTGGCTTGTTTTTCTTTCGAAGCAGACGTAATCGCCATGGTACAGGCAGCCGACGAACCGTTTAACCTGTTCGGTGCAAGCCTCCGTTCCTTTGTGCAACGTCCGCTGATTGGCATCATCACGAAAATCGATTCTCCGTATGCCAACGTTCCAATGGTTCGACAATGGATGGACAATGCCGGCTGTGAACGCATTTTCCTTGTAAACAACGCAACCGGAGAAGGTATCCCTGAATTAATGGAATATTTAAAAGAAGATTTTCCACCACTATCGTTAGAAGAAGCAAAATTAAAACAACAATTGGGTCTGAATCCTTGGGAGCCTTTCCCGGACGATTCGGAATCATTGCACTAAAAAAGCAGTTATGATTTTCAAATATCAAAAACCACAACTGCTTTTCTTCTATTTATTGAAATATGATAAATCCATAACTTTCCAATATTTGAAAAAACTTTGCCAGCCTTGGATAAAGCGGTTCAGCCTTCTCTCCAAAATGTGCTTTCACTTCTGTTCCCAACTCAATGATATTTTTTTCTCCATCAATAAGTGGCCAGACAAAACTTCCATTTTCATCTAAATGTACTTGCGTGTATTCCGGTTTCTTTAAAAGTTTCTGCGTAATTTTTTTCATCAGTCCCGTATTGTGTACATACAGCGTCACGATGCCCTTTTCATCCGCTTCCCACTTCAATTCTGCATTTCTTACCGGAATGTTTTCCAAATAGTTTTTATCTTTCATGCAAAACCTCTTACGCCTGTTTGTCACGTTTTTTCCAAATCGTGAACTTCAGCAGGCACAAAATCATAACTGCAAATACCACAAGGCTCAGAACACCGGCAATACCGGACGGCAGATTCAACAGTCCGCTGATATCAATGACACCGTCGATACCGATTACCGCAAATACCGCCAGCAAAATACCAACAAGACCTTCTCCTGCAATCATACCGGAGCAGTAAAGAATACCATCTGTGATAATCGCTTCTTTTTCCTGTTCTTTTTTCTTCATTCTGTCAAAGCACAGACGAACAATACCGCCTACCATGATACAGGCATTCAATTGTACCGGAAGATAAACACCGATTGCAAACGGAAGAACCGGAATCCCCAAAATTTCCACTACTACTGCAAGACACACGCCAACCAGTACCAGTCCCCATGGAAGATTGCTGTTCATAACACCTTCGATGATCATTTTCATCAACATTGCCTGTGGTGCACCAAGCTGTTCGGAACCAAATCCCCAGGCAGAATCCAAAAGGTACAGAACACCGCCAATTGCAAATGCTGCTGCAACCACACCGATGATTTCACCAATTTGCTGTTTTTTCGGTGTAGAACCCAGTAAATATCCGGTTTTCAAATCCTGTGATGTATCACCGGAAATCGCCGCCACGATACAGATGATAGAACCGATTGCAATGGCTCCCTGCATACCATGAGCACCTGTGTCACCTGTAATCTTTAAGATTAAGGTGGCAATCAGCAAGGTGGCAATTGCCATACCGGATACCGGATTATTAGAACTTCCAACTAAACCAACCATTCTGGAAGATACCGTTGCAAAGAAGAAACCGAAAATCACCACAATGCAGGCACCGACTAATGATACCGGAATCGCCGGAACCAGCCAGACAAGCAATGTTAACACCAAAATTGAACCAAGTACGATTTTCATGTTCATATCCTGCTCTGTACGTTTTGCGGAAGCAGAACCTACACCGCCCTTTAAACTTTTCATTGCATCAGCAAAGGTACGGACAATCAGTGGAAGGGATTTTATCAGGCTGATGATTCCGCCTGC
>CAZXQK010000025.1:314-10037 GCA_964642785.1 uncultured Faecalimonas sp. | reverse complement strand
TTATAATGTTGTAGGTCAAGGTGTACAAAATAATGGAGTGGTATGTACTACAGATGAATTAACGGACTATGTTTTGTACGATGCAGACAAGACATTAAGTATGGCACATATAGGTAATTTTTTTGCTACAATTCAAGAATCTGATTTTTATGCAGGTACTCGAGTTAAATCACTGATTTCAAGATTTATAGAATTTGGTGAGGAGTTTGCTAGGTATGAAAATAAATTTGTATTAGCGTTTATTGCTACTGTTATCAATCAAGAAGAATTCCGTTTCTCTTATGGTCGGGTAGGAAGTGACAAAATTCCAACATTAGAAATAAAACTACCATGTTTGCCGGATAAAGATGGTAATTTTATCAAAAAGGAAGTAACTTATATTCCGTATAAGGAAAAAAATAGGAAGGCTAGGAATCGGAAAACTATAACAAAAGAGATTTATTTACCTGATTTCCAATATATGGAGGATTACATAAAGATGTTACCATATAGCCAGTGCATACAAAACGAGGAGTTATAGTAAAAGTTAGAAGATTACAATTGATAATACGTAGTGAGAAGCGATGGGGGACTTAATTAAACTCTCACCCATTGCCTCAACATACCCTTGTAACCCACCTTCTCTGAATGCTAATTGTGCATACAGCCATGGTTCTTCCCAGGCAAGCCTTGTCAGATATGCAATACTATATACAGAAAATCTCTTGCTTTCGGGATTTTCTCACTCTCAAACGTTAGTTTTGGTTCTAAAAGAGTTAGTTAACTTATTAAAATTTGTCGGCTCACCACTTTCAGAAAGCGAGAAGGCGTATGATGATGAGTTCATCAGTAAACTACAAGTTAAGATACAGGAAGTGAAACGAAGTCGCGAAATGGGGCAAGATATATGACATTCACCGAATATTTGTGCATATCATTATTTCAACTAAGTCGAATCCTGCGTTTTATTTGAAGTCCGATTGAGCAGGCGAGTATTGATTTTATCATATCAAAAGGAAGAAATGGCAGTATACAGGTTGTAAAACCAACCGCTATGCTGCTTTTTGTTATAGCACAGAACATGAAGAGACCACATGTGAAATTGAAGAGATTTCCCAAAATAATTCCAAATAGTAAACTCCCTTTTCTTTTGCGGTGGTCTGTACCAAGCCCGATGAGGTATGCCATAATCGGAAACGATATTAAAAATCCGCCGGTCGGTCCGGAAAGTGCCTGCCAGCCACCGGTGAAGTTTGAAAATACAGGCAAACCAAAAGCACCCAGCAATATGTAGATGAGTGTAGAGGCCATTGCAGGTTTTGCACCCAGAACGATGGCAACGAGCGTAATAAAAAATGTCTGCAGTGTGACAGGCACGCCAAAGGGTGTCGGCAGGGAATAAGGTGCCAATACACACAATATAGCGGCTGTTAATCCAATGAAACAAAGTTCTTTTATATTAAAAATTGATTTCTTCATAATTTTTCTCCATATGTGTAAATATACTAAATCTATTTTATTTGTCAATTTCTATTTACAAATTATTTAAAAAAATATATGATTTTACCAGAATATATTTTAGAGGTGCGACAGAATGAAAACACAGGTAATTTGCTTTGCAAACAACAAAGGCGGCAGTGGAAAATCAACTACGTGTGCAAATGTTGGATATGGACTGACACAGTTAGGTAAGAAGGTTTTTTTGATTGATGGTGATATGCAGCTGAATCTTTCCCTGACATTTTATTCAGATGATGAAGTGCTGGAATTTGCACAGGGAACGCAGAATCTGTATTATGCGATTCGGAATCAGAAAGATTTGAAGGATTACATTATACATACTCCGTATGAAGATTTGGATATGATTCCGTCTTCTACACTGATGAGTTCCATAGAGTATGAACTGTTTACGAAGTGGCAGCGGGAGTTTATTTTGAAAAAATGTCTAAGCGGCATTATAGAGTCGGAAGAGTATGATTATATTCTGATCGATGCACCACCGACTTTGGGCGGTTGGGTTATGAATATTCTCTGTACATCGGACAGAGTGATCATTCCGGTTGAGGCTACCCCATGGGGACTGTTCGGACTTGGGAATATGTTTGAATTTTTGGATCAGGTCAGACAAATGTCACCGGAACTGGAAGTTATGGGAACTGTGGTGACAAAGGTGGATACCCGTAAGAATTATTTTAAACAGACTTTTGAAAGTCTGCGGGAGTTGGAAGATGTCCATGTGTTTGATACATTTATACGTGTGGACAGTACGGTGGAATGGTCACAGGATAATAATATGCCGATCATGGCATATCGCAAAAGTTCGAGAAGTGCACAGGAATACATGGCATTGACAGAGGAAATTGCAAATCGAAAGTAGGACACATATGAATGACAAGATTGTCAGACAACTATCTGTGATCACTGAGGAAGAACAGAGGATTTTAGACGGACAAAAGAATATTAATAAAACGATTTATACCAAAAAGAGAGAACTGGTGATAGAAAGTGAACATTTCCTGCAGAAGGGGAAACTGATTCAGGTGCGTACCCATACCCGGTTTGTACATTTTCCGAAGCATCGGCATAATTATGTGGAATTGATCTATATGTGTAAGGGTTCCACAACACACATGATTGATGGGAATGAAGTTGTGCTTGAGGAAGGAGATCTGCTGTTTTTGAATCAAAATGCGGTACAGGAAATTCTTCCGGCAGGAGCGGAAGATATTGCAATTAATTTCATTATCCTTCCGCAGTTTTTTGACACTGCATTTGAAATGATTGGGGCAGATGATAATCTGCTCAAGGATTTTCTGGTGGGAAGCCTTTGTGAGGACAGCAGAAGAACTTCGTATCTCTATTTTCATGTGGCAGATGTATTACCGATTCAAAATCTGATTGAGAACATGATTTGGTCGCTGCTGAATAACCAGATGAACAAGAGAAGCTGTAATCAGCTGACGATGGGGCTTTTGGTACTGCATTTGCTGAATCATATCGAGAAGATGGAGACGGGCGGGAAAGCATATCATCAGGAATTTGAGGTGACGGTTCTGAACTATGTGGAGACTAGGTATCGGGACGGCAGTCTTTCGGAATTGGCAGAACTGATGGGATATAATATCTATTGGCTGAGTCGTGAGATAAAAAAACATACGGGGAAGACTTACAAAGAACTTGTGCAGATGAAACGAATGAATCAGGCGGCGTATATGCTGGAGAACAGTCACGTGCCGGTTGCGGAGATTATCCGTATGGTCGGGTATGATAATACCAGCTATTTTCATCGGAAATTTAAGGAGCGGTATGGCATGTCACCAAAAGAGTTTCGGGAACGGAATGCAGAGGACAAATAAGGACGTTAAAATTAATAAATAACGTCCTTTTTTATATAAAATAAGACGTTTATAATGAAATGAGAAGAAAAGCGAGGTGGCAAAAATGGGAAAGTATTATTTGGCAATTGACATTGGTGCATCAAGCGGACGTCACATTATTGCAGAGATTGTGGACGGAAAGATTGTGTTAGAAGAAGTCTACCGTTTCTGGAACGGAATGGATCATGTGGATGGTTCTCTTTGCTGGGATGTGGACAGACTGTTTCGTGAGATTGTGACAGGTCTGAAAAAATGTAAGGAAATTGGAAAGATTCCGTCCTACATGGGAATTGATACATGGGGTGTAGACTATGTATTGTTGGACAAGGATGATAAGATTCTTGGAAAAACATACGGATATCGTGACAGCCGGAATAACGGTATGGATGAGGAAGTGTACAAGATTATTCCGGAGAAAGAACTGTATCAGAGGACCGGAATCCAAAAAGCGATTTTCAATACAATCTATCAATGGATGGCAGTAAAGAAAAATAATCCGGAACATATGGAAGCGGCAGAGACCATGCTGTTTATCCCGGACTATTTTAACTACAAGCTGACAGGAACAAAGGTGAATGAGTATACGGAAGCTTCAACGGGACAACTTCTGAATCCGGAAACAAAGGATTGGGATTATGAGCTGATTGAAATGCTTGGTTACAACAAAAAGATGTTGTGCCCGATCACAAAGCCGGGAACAAAGGTTGGAAACTTTACGGAAGAAGTGCAAAGGGAAGTTGGATTTGACTGTGAAGTGATCCTGCCTGCAACACATGATACAGGCTCTGCGGTACTTGCCGTGCCGACAAATGATGACAATGGTATTTATATTAGTTCCGGTACATGGTCACTTCTTGGTGTGGAAAGAATGGAAGCGGACTGCTCACTTAAGAGTATGGAAGAAAACTTTACAAATGAGGGCGGATATGATTATCGTTTCCGTTATCTGAAGAATATTATGGGACTATGGATGATTCAATCTGTAAAACGAGAGTTTACGGAAGATTTGTCTTTCGGTGAGATTTGTGAACTGGCATCCAAAGAAACGATTCCTTCTATTGTAGATTGCTATGACGACTGCTTCCTGGCACCGGAAAGTATGATTCAGGCTGTGCAGGATTTCTGTGCAAATACGAATCAGCAGGTTCCAAAGACTGTGGGTGAGATTGCTTCTGTTATTTATAACAGCCTTGCAAAATGCTATGCAGACACGATTGAAGGATTGGAAAAAGTAACCGGAAAAACATACGACAGAATCCATGTAGTGGGTGGCGGAGCAAATGCCGGATACTTGAATGAACTGACTGCAAAATATTGTAAAAAGACGGTATATGCAGGACCGACCGAAGCAACGGCACTTGGCAATCTTGCAGTCCAGATGATGTATTCAGGAGAACTTGAAGGTCTTGTGGAAGCAAGAACCTGTATCCGTAATTCTTTCGACATCAAAGTATACGAAGCATAAGAATGAAAAAATATTTTATATAAAGGAGATAAAACAATGACAAGATATGAATCAGCAAAAGAGATTTACGCAAAATATGGCGTAGATACGGATGCGGCAATCGCAAAATGCAGGGAAATCCCGGTATCATTACACTGCTGGCAGGGTGATGATGTAATCGGATTTGACCATGAAGGAGGTTTGACAGGTGGTATCCAGACAACCGGAGATTACCCGGGACGTGCGAGAACACCGGAAGAACTTTTGGCAGATATGGATAAGGCAATGAGCCTGATGCCGGGTGCAAAGAAGATCAACGTACATGCCTGCTATGCAATCTTTGAGGATGGTGAATTTGTAGACCGTGATAAATTGGAACCAAAACATTTTCAAAAATGGGTGGACTTTGCAAAAGAAAGAGGAATGGGTCTCGATTTTAACCCGACATTCTTCTCGCATCCTAAGGTGAAAGATGGTTTGACGCTTTCAAGCCCGGACGAAGAAACAAGAAACTTTTGGATTGAACATGGAAAGGCTTGTATCCGCATTGCTACATATTTTGCAGAAGAAACAGGTTTCCCATGTGTTATGAATATTTGGACAGGTGACGGATTTAAAGATGTTCCGGCTGACCGTATGGGACCAAGAATGCGTTACAAAGAATCGATTGATGCAATCCTTTCAGAACCATATGATTTTACAAAGGTAAAACCATGCGTGGAATCTAAGGTGTTTGGTATCGGTGTGGAAGCCTACACTTGCGGTTCGGCGGAATTCACATTGAGTTATGCGGCTGCAAACAAGGAGAAATGTCTGCCGCTTATGGACAATGGACATTATCACCCGACAGAAGTGGTATCAGATAAGATTCCGGCATTGCTTTGTTTCTTCCCGGAAGTGGCGCTTCATGTAACACGTGGCATCCGTTGGGATTCCGACCATGTGGTAGTATTGGATGATGAGACAAAAGAAATCGCAAAGGAAATCGTACGTTGTGATGCCATTGACCGTGTGGATATCGCATTGGATTTCTTTGATGCTTCCATCAACCGTATTTCGGCATGGGTAACAGGATTTAGAAGTATGCAGAAGGCACTTTTGAATGCACTGTGTACGCCGGGTGCTTATTTGAAAGATTTGCAGGACACCAATCAATTCTCTCGTAAGATGGTTGCGATGGAAGACTGCAAGATGCTTCCGATTGGCGATGTTTGGGCAGAATACTGCAGACAATGTGGTGTAACTGCTGATAATTATTATGATGAAATTGAAACATATGAAAAAGAAGTACTCCTTAAGAGAGTATAATTAAGAAAACAACACAAAAGCAACATTTATATCTGGAATAAAACAAAGGAAAACCACAATAAAACCAGATTATATATGTTGCTTTTGTTGTTTTTGTGTGGTATGATATGTACATAATCAGGCCTGACATGGCGTAACAGACTACAGAAAGGAGAGAAAATCATGGGACTTTATACTTATAATAGTGAAAGTATTCCGAAATCAGATCGTATTCCCCGTTTGGTCGAGAATCTGTATAAGAATATGCCGGAGATTGAATCTGCGAGAGCAGTGTTGATCACGGAGTCTTATAAGGCGACTGAGAATGAACCGATGATTATCAGACGTGCGAAAGCGTTTGAACATATTTTGAAAAACATACCGATCATCATTCGTGACGAAGAACTGATTGTAGGAAGTACCACGATTGCACCACGAGGCTGTCAGACGTATCCGGAATTTTCGTTTGAGTGGTTAGAACCGGAGTTTGATACATTGGCAACGAGAAGTGCAGACCCATTCTACATTTCAGAACAGACGAAGAAGGAACTTCGGGAAGTACATAAATATTGGAAAGGCAAGACGACCAGTGATCTGGCTACCGCATATATGGCACCGGAAACTTTGCGCGCTATTGAGCATAACATTTTCACGCCGGGGAATTATTTCTACAATGGTGTCGGACACGTGACTGTTCAGTATGAAAAAGTACTGGCAATCGGTTATGAGGGTATCATGGCTGAAGTGGAAGCTGAGATGGCGAAATGCAATGTGGGTGATGGTGATTATGTAAAACGTTCTCATTTTTACGAAGCAGTGCTGATAAGCTGCAGAGCTGTCGTTACCTATGCAAACCGTTATGCAGAGCTTGCGAGAAAAGAGGCTGCCGATTGCAGGGATGCGAAGAGAAAGGCAGAACTTCTGAAGATTGCAGAAAACTGCAGTAAGGTTCCGGCTAAGGGAGCATCGGATTTTTATGAAGCATGTCAATCTTTCTGGTTTGTACAGCAGCTGCTTCAGATAGAATCCAGCGGACATTCTATTTCACCGGGACGATTTGACCAGTATATGTATCCTTATTATAAGAAGGATATAGATGCAGGAATACTTACCAGAGAGTTTGCACAGGAATTGATGGATTGTATCTGGGTGAAACTGAATGACCTTAATAAGTGTCGGGATGCGGCTTCGGCTGAAGGATTTGCAGGATACAGCTTATTCCAGAATCTGATTGCGGGAGGTCAGAATAAAGAGGGCGTGGATGTGACAAATGATTTGTCGTTTATGTGTATTCAGGCATCTATGCACGTACATCTTCCGGCACCGTCTTTGTCAGTCAGAGTATGGAATGGTTCACCGCATGAATTTCTGATCAAAGCAGCAGAACTGACACGTACCGGAATTGGTCTTCCGGCTTATTACAATGACGAGGTGATCATTCCTTCGCTGGTAAGCAGAGGGCTTACACTGGAAGATGCAAGAGAGTACAACATTATCGGCTGTGTCGAACCACAAAAAGCAGGTAAGACGGAAGGATGGCATGATGCTGCATTCTTTAATATGTGCAGACCGTTGGAACTGGTGTTTTCAAATGGTGTGGACAAGGGAGAGCAGATTAGTATTCAGACCGGTGCTGTGGAACATATGACGACATTTGAAGAATTCTATGCCGCATACAAAGAGCAGATGAAATATAACATAGGTCTTTTGGTAAATGCGGACAATGCCATTGATGTTGCACACGCAGAACGGTGTCCACTGCCTTTCCTGTCATGTATGGTTGATGATTGTATCAAGCGGGGCAAGACAGTGCAGGAAGGCGGTGCAGTTTATAATTTTACAGGACCGCAGGGCTTTGGTGTTGCAAATATGGCAGATGCACTTTATGCAGTGAAGAAACTGGTATATGATGAAAAGAAGATTACCATTGCAGAATGGAAGGAACTGTTAGAATTGAATTACGGAAAGGGTTTGGATTCCGTAAGCCTGGCAGAATTGACTGTTCAGGTTGCAAATGGTATGAAGGCGGCAGGAAAGACGGTTGGTGAAGCAGAGATCACGGCAATCCTGAAACAGCTGAAAACGATTTCAGAGTCACCGGAGATTCAAAAAAGAGGACAAGAACTTTTGGATATGATCGAAGAAGTGCCGAAGTTCGGAAATGATATTCCGGAGGTGGACGCATTTGCAAGAGATGTTGCGTATACTTATACAAAACCGTTGGAGACATTTAAAAATCCAAGAGGCGGTATGTATCAGGCAGGATTGTATCCGGTATCGGCAAATGTACCGCTGGGTGCTCAGACAGGTGCCACACCGGACGGACGACTGGCACATACTCCTGTGGCTGACGGAGTTTCTCCATCGGCAGGAAAAGACGTGAATGGTCCGACTGCGGCGGCGAACTCCGTTTCCAGACTGGATCACTACATTGCTTCAAATGGAACATTGTTTAACCAGAAATTCCATCCGTCTGCACTGAGCGGACGGGAAGGGCTGGAAAACTTTGTGGCGTTGATCCGCTCGTACTTCGACCAAAAAGGAAGTCATATGCAGTTCAACGTAGTAAGCAGAGAGACGCTTTTGGATGCACAGAAGAATCCGGAGCAGTACAAGCATTTGGTTGTACGTGTTGCAGGCTACAGTGCATTGTTTACCACCTTATCGAAATCCCTTCAGGACGATATTATCAATCGTACCGAACAAGGATGGTGATGGGGATGGATTACTTGAACACGAAAGGACGCATCTTCGACATACAACGTTATTCCATTCACGATGGACCGGGAATACGAACGATTGTATTTTTAAAGGGATGTGTACTGAGGTGTCGTTGGTGCTGTAATCCGGAATCACAGAATTATGAGATTGAAACCATGACGGTACAGGGAAAACCGAAGATGATTGGCAGAGATGTCACTGTGAGAGAAGTGATGGAGACGGTGGAGAAGGACAGACAGTATTATCGGCGCTCCGGTGGAGGTTTAACGCTGTCGGGAGGTGAAAGCCTGTGCCAGCCGGAATTTGCAGGAGCACTTTTGAAAGCTGCAAAAGAAAGTGGTATCAATACTGCGATGGAAAGCATGGGTTGTGCTTCTTACGAAACCATAGAAACGATATTGCCTTACCTGGACACGTATCTTATGGATATCAAACATACGAATCCGGAAAAGCACAAGGAATTTACCGGAAAGGCAAATGACCTGATGCTGGAAAATGCGGAAAAGATTGCAAAGTCAGGAATGACAAATCTTGTCATCCGCGTTCCGGTCATTCCGGGATTTAACGACAGGGTGGACGAAATCGAAAGCATTGCAAGATTTGCAGATGGTTTGGAAGGTGTAAAAAAGATTCACTTACTGCCGTACCACAGGCTGGGTCAGGATAAGTATGACGGACTTGGAAGGGAATACCTGATGGGAGACGTTCTTCCGCCGACAAATGAAAAAATGGAAGTACTTCAGAAAGCAGTGCTTCGCGTATCGAAGCTGGATTGTCAGATTGGCGGTTGAAAAACGACAAAACCAACAAAAACAACATCTATTAATATTGACTCATGTGGATTTATGTGTTAATATTCCAATAGAAACCAACAAAAAACAACAAAATGGATTCAAGGAGGAAATTGCAATGGCA
>CAZXQK010000025.1:0-304 GCA_964642785.1 uncultured Faecalimonas sp. | reverse complement strand
TCGGACGCAGAGTATACAACAGAGGAATGGTTGCTGCGAATGATGGTAACTTCTCGGTGAAATTAAATGACAACGAATTTTTATGTACACCTACAGGTGTAAGTAAAGGATTTATGACACCGGAATATATTTGTAAAGTGGATGCGAAGGGAAATGTAATTCAGGCTAATCCGGGATTCAGACCTTCATCTGAAATTAAAATGCACATGCGTGTATATGAAAAAAGACCTGATGTTGGAGCTGTTGTCCACGCACACCCAAGTTATGCAACATCATTTGCAATCGCAGGTATCCCGTTGACACA
>CAZXQK010000024.1:0-10495 GCA_964642785.1 uncultured Faecalimonas sp. | reverse complement strand
GCATTGGCAGATGCAGGAATCGTGTCTGAATTTGTTTATAAACTGGGAGAAGCAAGGCCGGATATCAATGACCTGATGATGAACGGAAAAATTGATTTGATGATCAACACACCGTCCGGTTCAACAGGCATGACAGATGGAAGTTATCTCAGAAAAGGAGCGATTAAGAAGAAGGTTCCTTATATCACAACGATTGCTGCGGCAAAGGCAACGGCAAGCGGACTGATTTCCATGAGCAGACCGGGATGTGGTGATGTGAAGTCACTGCAGGAATGGCACAGTGAAATAAAAGATAAACAGTAATCTGTTTTTAGTCCGAATTTGCAGATTGTATTTTATAAGAAAATCCGTTATACTGAGTATAATACTTAGTGTAGCGGATTTTTTGCAGGAGGCGTAATAGTATGGGAAGAACGGTAGCAATCGGATTACAGAAGTTTAGTGATATTATTGAAAATAATTGTTTTTATGTGGATAAGACATTATTCATCAAAGAGTGGTGGGGAGAACAGGATGCAGTTACCCTGATCACCCGCCCGAGACGGTTTGGGAAAACACTGACCATGAGCATGCTGGAACAGTTCTTCTCTGTCAGATATGCAGGGAGAAGTGATCTTTTTGAGCATCTGAACATCTGGAAAGAGGAAGAATATCGGAAACTGCAGGGCACCTATCCTGTTATCAGTCTTTCTTTTGCTAATGTGAAAGAGAAGCACTTTGCCGAGACAGTATATAGAATCAAACAGCTGCTGGTTGATCTGTACTCGCAGTATGAATTTTTGCTGAAAGAAGATGTTCTGACGGAAAGTGACAGAGCGTATTTTCGCAGGGTGTCTGTTGGCATGAGTGACACAGACGCAACCTTTGCCCTGCACAAACTGTCTGAGTTTCTGTACCGTTATTATGGAAAGCCGGTCATTATCCTGTTGGATGAGTACGACACACCCATGCAGGAGGCGTATGTAGACGGATATTGGGAGGAACTGGTAGCATTTACCAGAAGCATGTTCAATGCCACCTTTAAGACCAATCCGTATCTGGGGCGGGCAATCATGACTGGGATTACAAGAGTGAGCAAGGAGTCGATTTTTTCAGACCTGAACAACCTGGAGGTCATTACCGCTACATCCAATCAGTATGCAGAGTGTTTTGGATTTACGGAGGAAGAGGTTTTTGCTGCAATGGACGAGTGCGGTTATACAGACCGGGAAACTGTCAAGATGTGGTATGACGGGTTCACATTTGGGGATCAAAAGGATATCTACAATCCTTGGTCTATTTTGAATTATCTAAAAAAGGGTGAGTTCACGACCTATTGGGCTAACACCAGTTCCAACAGTCTGGTGGGAAAACTGATTCAGGAAGGCGAACCGGAGATCAAGACTACCATGGAGGATCTGCTGAACGGAAAAATCCTGCATACAGAAATCGATGAGCAGATTGTATTTAATCAACTGGACAATCAGCAAAACGCCATCTGGAGTCTGCTTCTTGCAAGCGGATATCTGAAGGTCATCCGTTATCATCTGGATCCGAGCATCGGCAGACCGGAGTATGATCTGGCACTGACAAATATGGAAGTGCGTCTGATGTTTGAACAGATGATAGACTGTTGGTTTAAACAGTCGGTTCCGGCATACAATCAGTTTGTAAAGGCGTTGCTGCTGAAAGACATAAAATACATGAATCGGTTTATGAATCAGGTTGCCTTGGAGACATTCAGTTATTTCGACACAGGGAAAAGACCGTCAGAATATGCGGAACCGGAGAAATTCTATCATGGTTTTGTGTTAGGGCTGATGGTGGACTTAAGAGGCAGATATGCCATCCGGTCTAATCGGGAAAGCGGATTCGGCAGATACGATGTAATCCTAGAACCGCTTAATGATATGGATGATGCCTATATTTTCGAGTTTAAGGTGTATGATCCGTTTGATGAATCTTCACTTGAAGAGACAGTAAAGTCAGCCCTGCAGCAGATCGAAGACAAACGGTATGAAGAGGAACTGACGGCAAAGGGAATTGCAAAGGAACGGATTCGAAAATACGGTTTTGCTTTTGAGGGCAAACATGTATTAATCGGATAGGGGGCTGCTTACCGCAGCCCCCTAAAATATACACTTATTCCAGCCAAAGGATCATCTGTAAAATCCGTTTTACGCAGCTGCAGAGTTCTTCTCGTGTCAGTTCACCGTTTTCGTATGACTGTTTCAACTTATCTGAATGCCCTGCCCACATTTTTATGTCATTACCGGCTTTGACTTCCTGCACATGTGATGCATAATTTCCCCAGTCGGAAGTAATCATGCCCTGATATCCCCATTCGTTTCTTAAAATACCCTCCAACAGTTCTCTGTTTTCAGATGCACGCACTCCGTTAATAATGTTATAAGAAGTCATCATCATTTGAGGATTTGCCTCTTTCACACAGATTTCAAAACCTTTCAGATAAATTTCCCGCAATGCCCTTTCAGAGACGATGGAATCTGAAGTGAGGCGATTGGTTTCTTTATTATTACATGCAAAGTGTTTCGGACATGCAACGACTTTTTGGGATTGGATACCTCGTGTTTTGGCTGCAGCCATTTTTCCGGATACAAAAGGATCCTCGGAAAAGTATTCGAAGTTTCTTCCGCATAAAGGACTTCGGTGGATATTGAGTGCCGGTGTGAGCCAGACAAACAGGTTGTTTTCCTTACATTCTAAGGCACCGGCTTTTCCGATTTCTTCTACCAGTTCCACGTCCCAGGTGCAGGCAAGTGCTGTTGCGACAGGAAATGCAGTTGTGCGTACACCGGTATTAGGGAAAATACGCACACCGGCAGGACCGTCTGTTGTCATGATTGGAGGGATTCCGTATTTTGCAAGACAGCCCATGCCCAATGAGTTGGCTACACCCGTGTTCTCATGCCCGCCAACCAGGTAGATCAATTCATCCACTGTCAGCATCGCAATAAAGGAATCCAGATCAATTTTTCCGTCTGCAACATCTGTCAGAACATATTCTTCTGCAGGTTTTTCGGCACATGGATAGCGATCTGAAAACTGTGTACGTGTCACCGGCTCGCATGTCAGGGTTTCGTATGTTCCGTCTGCTTTCAGACGTTTATCTAAGTTTTGCGGACGGCAGTAAGCATTCAGTTGTCTGGTAATGGTATCCTCGGATACCGTGTAAGTGTAATCTATGGATTTTGCAGTTCGCACATCGGTTCCCACATATATTGTGTAAGTTCCTTCTTCCAGTACATAGCAGGATTTTGCAATGACATCGGTATCGTCATAGGAAGCCATGTCCTCTATGGCGAAATTAATATATAAAGTCTGGCTTTCACCCGGCTCTAAGTCTTTTGTTTTGGCGAATCCACACAGTACTTTTGCCGGCTTGTCCAGTCTGCCTTTCGGAGCACCATAGTACACCTGTACGACTTCCCTGCCATTGACTGTACCGGTGTTGGTAACGGATACGGAAACCAGGATATTCTCCTTTGTATTGCAGGCAGTGATGTCTGACAATGCGAATGTTGTGTAGGACAGTCCGTAACCGAATGGGTAAATGACGCAGTCTTTCTTGCCCGGAATGGTTTCAAAATAGCGGTATCCTACAAAAATATCGTCGTGATATTTCACGAAATCTTCGGATTCGTGGAAATTTTCGGATGACGGGTAATCATCGAAAGATCTTGCACAGGTGTCCACCAGCTTTCCGGAAGGATTTACGTCGCCGGCTAAAATATCTGCTGCCGCAAGTCCGCCTTCCATACCACCCTGCCAAATCATGACAGCGGATGCAATCCGGTCATTATAGGCAAACCATCCGGTGTCGATCATTGCACCTACATTCAACAGCACAATGACTTTGGAGAAGTTAGACGTAACAGTTTCCACCATGGTCTGCTCTGCATGACTGAGATAGAAATAGTGATCCGTTCCATCGTTTTTACGGTCAAATCCTTCACCGGAAAAACGATTGATGACAATGATTGCCGTATCGGTAAAGTCTTTTGCACGTGCGAGAAGGTTTTTTGGAATATCTGCTTCGTCAAACATGCCTAGGACAGCTCCGCTTTTGTATTGTTCTTCTACATATGTCTGATAGTAAAGAGACAGGGCGTCGAACACCTCTATATGCTCCTGTTTCAGTTTTAGTCCCTGATAGATATTACGTACATATGCGGTATGTACTTCGGCGGAACCACCGCCACCTTTGACATAATCGATCTGTCCTTTTCCGAATATGGCAACCTTGGTTCCTTTTGCGAGTGGAAGCACGTGATCATTATTTTTTAATAACACGGTTCCTTCTGCAGCGGCTTTGCGTGAAAGTGCGATGTGCTTTTCACATCCTGTGATCAGCGAACGATTATCTCCAAGCGGAAGACATGGAGTAAATCTCGCTCTGGTCCATTTTTCCATGGTAAATACCTCCTGATTGATTTGTATTCTTTACTTTACATTCTAATCTGTTTTCTATATAATACCAGTCATAAGAAAAGTAAAAGTAGACAAAATTTGCGAAATATCAGGAGAAATCAAATGAAATATTTTATAGAGATGCGAAAAATTGCTTTTACAATAGATCATATTCAGTGGTTACTTCCTACTCCGCATTTGCATACGCATCTGGAATTGATTTATCTTCAAGAGGGCAAAAGCGAAGTGACTGTGGATAATCAAAAATTCCTATTAGAAAGTGGGGATATTTTTCTTGCTTTTCCGAATCAGATTCATTTTTATAGGGATATTGAAAGAATGAAAGGCGATATGCTGATTTTTGCTCCGGAAGTGTTGCCGGAATTAAAAGAGGTATTTTCGGCAAAAGTGTCGGTTGATCCGATTGTAAACGAGGAGCATCTTTCAGGAAATATTCCGGACATGATTCGGAGAATGGAAGAGGCTTTGCAGACAGAGAAGACATTTGACGGATATGTTGCGAAAGGGCAGTTGCTTTCTCTGGTAGGAGAACTGCTTTCGCATATGGAATTGGTTGATAAGCCGGGGGATCAGGACACGTCGAAGCGTATTCTCAGTTATTGTCTGGAACATTATATGGAACCGTTGACTTTAGATTATCTGGCAAAGGAATTGTATCTGAGTAAATACTATATTTCCCATATTTTCCGGGAACGCATGAATATCAGTTACAAGGATTTTATCAATCAATTGCGAATGGAATATGTTTGTGATATGCTGAAAAAAGAGAAGAATATTACGGAGGCGGCGTATGCCTGCGGATTTTCGAGCGTGCGGACATTTAACAGAGTGTTTCTGCAATCTGTGGGTATGACACCGAGAGAATACATTAAGACATATGGAGAAAAGAAGTAAGATGGGAAAGATATTTTATTTGATGGGAAAAAGTGCTTCCGGAAAAGACACGATTTATAAAAAAGTAAAAGAAGTCTTACCGGAACTGAAACCGATTGTGATATATACAACGCGTCCAATTCGGGAAGGCGAGAAGGACGGACGGGAATACTTTTTCGTGAATGAAGAAAGACTGGATACATTACAAAAATCGGGGAAAGTTATAGAACTTCGCGCATATGATACGGTACACGGTATCTGGAAATATTTTACGGCAGATGACGGACAGTTTGACGGCGAGGATCATTATCTTGCCATTGGAACCCTGGAGTCTTATGTTAAACTCAGAGATTATTTTGGTGCAGAACGTCTGGTGCCGCTTTATGTGGAAGTTGAGGACGGATTGCGTCTGGAACGTGCGCTTGCGAGGGAACGGACACAGGCGAAACCGAAATATGAGGAGATGTGTCGCAGATTTTTAGCGGATGCGGCAGACTTTTCTGAGGATAATCTGAACAAAGCGGGGATAACTCATCGATTTTACAACACGAAAGCGGATAAGTGTGTAAAAGAAATTGTGCTAGGTATTCGGGCGAAATTGTGATATACTAAAAAGACAAGTAAGAAAGGTGAGTGATGTTATGGCTGGGTTTAAAGATGTAGTCGGACATAAGGATATTATTCAGTATATACAGAATGCAGTGAGTCAGAACAAACTGTCCCATGCGTATATCTTAAACGGTCAGAGAGGTTCGGGAAAGAAACTGCTTGCACGTCTTTTTGCCATGACACTGCAATGTGAGTCC
This sequence comes from uncultured Faecalimonas sp., assembly GCA_964642785.1. GTDB lineage: Bacteria > Bacillota > Clostridia > Lachnospirales > Lachnospiraceae > Faecalimonas. Next base: position 4,385 of record CAZXQK010000024.1, on the reverse strand, counting down.
GGCGAGGCCGAACCTTGTGGCAGTTGTCATTCCTGCATGCAGACGACCAGCGGGAATCAGCCGGATATTATTACGATAAGACACGAGAAGCCGACATCTATCAGCGTCGATGAAATCAGAGAACAGTTAAATAGTGATATTTTGATCAAGCCATACAGCAGCAGGTATAAGATTTACATTATTCCGGAAGCGGATCTGATGACGGTACAGGCACAGAATGCGCTTTTGAAGACGTTAGAAGAACCGCCGGAGTATGCGGTGATATTTCTTTTGACGGAAAACGCAGACAGTCTTTTGGCGACCATTCGTTCTCGGTGTGTGATGTTGAAACTGCGGAATATTAAGGACAAACTGGTGAAAAAGTATCTGATGGAACAGTTACAGATTCCGGATTATCAGGCAGAAATTTGTGCGGCTTTTGCACAGGGAAACATTGGGCGTGCAGCTATGCTTGCAAAATCTGAACATTTTAATGAAATCAAAGAGGATGCCATACAACTTTTGAAATACATTGATGAAATGGAATTGCATGAAATAGTAAGTGCGATCAGGCAGATTAATAAATATAAATTAGAAGTAACAGATTATTTAGATATCTTTATGATCTGGTATCGTGATGTATTGCTTTATAAAGCGACGAAAGATGTAGACGGACTGGTTTTTTCCGACCAGTTGCAGGCGATCAAAGAAAAGGCAAAAAAGAGTTCTTATGAAGGCATAGAAACGATTCTTATAAGTATTGAGAAAGCAAAACAGCGAATGAAGGCAAATGTGAATTTTGATTTGCTGATGGAACTTCTGTTATTGACAATAAAGGAGAACTAGAAATGACAAGAATAATTGGTGTAAGGTTTCGTCAGGCAGGAAAGATTTATTTCTTTTCGCCGGGGAAATTTCATGTAAAAAAAGGCGATAAAGTGATTGTGGAGACAGCGCGAGGCGTGGAATTCGGTAGTGTTGTGTCCGGTCCGAAAGAGGTGAAGGATGAAACTATCATGCAGCCTTTAAAATCAGTGATTCGGATTGCGACAGAGGAAGATAAGCGCAACGAAGAAAGAAACCGGGAGAAAGAAAAAGAAGCATTCCGGGTGTGTCTGGAAAAGATTCGTGAGCACGATCTGGATATGAAACTTATTAATGCAGAATACACGTTTGATAATAATAAAGTTTTGTTTTATTTTACGGCGGACGGGAGAATTGATTTTCGCGATTTGGTAAAGGATCTGGCGGCAGTGTTCCGCACCAGAATTGAACTGCGGCAGATAGGTGTGCGTGATGAAACAAAGATGAAAGGGGGCATCGGTATTTGTGGTCGACCGCTTTGCTGTCACACGTATTTATCTGAGTTTGCGCCGGTTTCCATTAAGATGGCAAAGGAACAGAATTTATCCTTGAATCCGACGAAAATTTCCGGAGTCTGCGGAAGGCTGATGTGTTGCCTGACAAACGAGGAAGAAACATATGAAGAATTAAACAGTCACCTTCCGGCGATTGGTGATTTTGTGACTACGCCGGATGGATTAAAAGGGGAAGTACAGAGCGTCAGTGTGCTTCGTCAATTAGTGAAAGTGGTTGTGAATCTGGATAATGATGAAAAGGAAATTCGAGAGTACAAATCAAAAGAATTAAAATTTAAACCGCGCAAACGCAAAGATGTAAGACTTTCCAAAGAGGAGATGAAGAAATTTGCCGCTTTGGAAAAGGGTGAAGGAGAGTCAAAGTTACGATGACGATAAATCTAAAACCGGAAGAACGCTTGGATGATCTGCAGGTGAATGGATATGAAATTATTCAAAATCCGGGTCGATTCTGCTTTGGAATGGATGCGGTGCTATTGTCTAATTTTGCTCGTGTTAAAAAGGGCGAAAAGGTATTGGATCTTGGTACGGGAACGGGAATTATTCCGATTCTTCTGACTGCAAAGACGGAAGGTAAATCTTTTGTCGGATTGGAAATTCAAGAAGAAAGTGCGGACATGGCAAGGAGAAGCGTGGCACATAATCATTTGGAAGCGAAAGTGGAAATTGTAACAGGAGATATCAAAGAGGCAGCCGATATTTTTGGCTTGGCCTCTTTTGATGTCATAACCACAAATCCCCCGTACATGATAGGACAGCATGGGATTGCGAATGCCTCAGATACCAAAGCCATTGCAAGACATGAGGTGCTTTGTACATTGGAGGATATTTTGCGGGAGAGTGCCCGTATATTAAAGCCGAGGGGAAGGTTCTATATGGTACACAGACCGTTTCGCCTGGCGGAAATTATTTCTAAGATGGTGAAATACGGGATAGAACCAAAACGTATGAGAATGGTTCATCCTTATGTCAATAAAGAACCGAACATGGTGTTGATTGAAGGGGTTCGTGGAGGAAATCCGAGAATGACAGTGGAAAGACCATTGATCGTTTATAAGGAAACGGGTGTGTACAGCGATGAATTGCTTGGAGAATATGGATTGAAATAGAAGAAGGAGAAACTATGGCCGGGAAATTGTACTTGTGTGCAACACCAATTGGAAATCTGGAAGATATTACTTATCGTGTGGTACGGACATTGCGGGAAGTGGATTTGATTGCGGCAGAAGACACCAGAAACAGTATTAAACTGCTGAATCATTTTGAGATTAAGACACCGATGACCAGTTATCACGAATATAATAAAATAGAAAAAGGAAAGAAACTTGTGGAAAAACTGCAGGGGGGGCTGCAGATTGCATTGATTACAGATGCAGGGACACCGGGAATTTCAGATCCGGGTGAAGAACTGGTGAAGATGTGTTACGAGGCAGGAATCGAAGTAACATCGCTGCCGGGTGCAGCAGCCTGTATTACAGCACTTACTTTGTCGGGACTGCCAACAAGGCGGTTTGCGTTTGAGGCATTTCTTCCGTCTGACAAGAAAGAAAAGCAGGTTGTGTTAAAAGAATTGGAAAAAGAAACAAGGACGATGATTTTGTATGAAGCACCTCACCGCCTGGTGCGGACGTTGCAGGAATTATTGGACACGCTTGGGGACAGGCGGATTACGGTCTGCCGGGAACTGACGAAAAAACACGAAACGGCATTTGTAACGACCTTAAAAGAAGCGTGGTCTTATTATATGGCAAATGAACCGAAGGGAGAATGTGTGCTTGTTCTGGAAGGAAAAAGCAGAGATGAATTGAATCAGGAAGAAGTTGCCAGGTGGGAGCAATTGACATTGGAAGAACATATGGATTATTATCTGAATCAAAACATTGACCGAAAAGAAGCGATGAAAAAGGTGGCAAGAGACCGCAGAATTACGAAAAGAGATGTATATCAGCAACTTTTATAAGTATTCACCAATTTGCACAGAAAACAAAAAAAAGATTGTACAATCTGGTACTAGACTAAAATGTTGTTTTTCTGTATACTTAAAAAATAACAATGAACGCTTAGGAGGAGTGAAAAAAATGGGAACATTATCATTCAAAAATATCAATAAAGTTTATCCAAATGGATTTCATGCTGTAAAGGATTTCAATTTGGAAGTTGCTGATAAAGAATTTATCATCTTCGTTGGACCATCAGGATGTGGTAAAACAACTACACTTCGTATGGTTGCCGGTTTGGAAGAAATCAGTTCCGGAGAATTATCAATCGACGGACGTGTAATCAATGACGTAGAACCTAAAGACAGAGATATCGCCATGGTATTCCAAAACTATGCGTTATATCCACATATGACAGTATATGATAACATGGCTTTCGGTTTGAAGTTAAGAAAAGTACCAAAAGCTGAAATCGACAAGTTAGTACATGAAGCAGCTAAGATCCTTGACCTTGAACCATTGTTGGATCGTAAGCCAAAAGCTCTTTCAGGTGGACAAAGACAGCGTGTTGCCATGGGTCGTGCCATCGTTCGTAATCCAAGAGTATTCCTTATGGATGAACCTTTATCAAACTTGGATGCAAAACTTCGTGGACAGATGCGTATTGAACTTTCAAAATTGCATCAAAGATTAGGAACAACTATCATCTACGTTACTCATGATCAGGTAGAGGCTATGACACTTGGTACAAGAATCGTAGTTATGAGTGCAGGTGTTGTCCAACAGGTAGATACACCACAAGCATTGTATGATACACCGAACAACTTATTCGTTGCCGGATTTATCGGTTCACCACAGATGAACTTCCTTGATGCAGAATGTAAGATTGAAGGAAAGAAAGTAGTGCTGACAGTGGATGGTGCGGAAATCGTGCTTCCAGAGGCTAAAGCACAGAAGTTGATCGACGGCGCATATGATGGCAAGACAGTTGTTCTTGGTATTCGTCCAGAAGATGTTCATGTTGAACCGGAATTTATTGCAAAATCACCAGATACAGTGATTGAAGCTACTATTCGTGTGTACGAAATGC
>CAZXQK010000023.1:0-10795 GCA_964642785.1 uncultured Faecalimonas sp. | reverse complement strand
CTGCAGGCACAAGAATATACATATTTAGTATCATATGCTGCGGGAAAAGTTACATTTACCATTCCTGAATTATTTACATTCGAATATAACACCGGTTCTGATGATAAGATAACAGACATTAAGCCGTGCTTCGGGCTTCGCTCCGGTCTTGAAGGAACAATTTCAGATATAAAAATATGGGGCGATATAAAAGCGGCTGATATGCAGCCGACAATAGGGAATGCAAAGGATTTGACAGAGGGAAGAACCATTCCGGCTGCGTTCTCAAAAGATACGCAATATCTGAATTTGGGAACATTGCAGACAACAAAAGAACCGGCAACATGGTATTATTCCGGAACATTCCGATATACGGGCACACCGGGAAATTGGAACGGGTTAAAGTTCATATTTGGAAAAGATCAGGATGACAATGTTCTGGCAGTATCCGTCCGCAACAATAATAATACAGGTGACAAGGAAACTTCTCTTGCCGGAATTTTGAAAGGTGCTGTAGGAGATGATTACCTCAAAAGTACAATGAAGTATTTCGATGGACGGGCTTATACAAGAACGGATAGAAATTACACCTTTACAGTCAAAGTAAGTGGCACAACGATATCATTTTGGATAGGGAGAACACTGATGTTAGAGAAAGATATTAGTGATGAAGGAATTACAGCTGTAAGCCCGGTATTCGGATTCATACCGAATAATACAACGGGTATCATTTCCAATTTGCAGGTATGGGGAGATTTGGAAAAATCGGTACCTTTAAAAAGACCGGAAGGTACTGCGAATCTGGCAGATGAAGTCACTGCGATTACTTCGTTTCCGAATGAAACACCGGTGACGCAAGGTGGAACAAAGGCAGTGAAGTACTATGATAATGCCAAAATCAAGATTACCGGTGATACATGGTGTTATTCCGGAACTTTTACCTATTCTAAGTTAGGTACATGGAATGGACTTGCCGTAGTTTTTGCAAAGGCAATATATGGCAGTAATGAGCGGACTCCGATTACCGGTACCCGTGATTTGGCAGTATCTGTGCGAAATATAGGAGATGGCAAGACGCAGGCTTTGATATGGGCAGATGGAGAAAGAGATACTCAGCAATTAGTTCTGTCATCTACGGAGCCGGCTATGGAAGAATTGCAAACCGATGTAGTTTACACTTATATGATACAGGTGAAAAATGGCAAACTTAAATTTTGGATGAATGATACACTGATTTTTGATGAAGTTGATTTAAGCAAATCTGTATCAGACATAGAACCGAACTTTGGATATATAGCGATGGGCTCAAAAGGAACTATTTCCGATGTGGAAATCTGGGATGGAAGCGAAGTGGCAACACCTGCATTTACAGACTCAGATGTGAATCGTGCAACACTGGAAGAAGTAAAAGTAACAGAAAAAACAGGAACATTGTTATTTACAGGACTTACTTATGGGGATGATTGGAATTATTCTGCGACGGTATCCTCATTAGACGATGCGACTTTATTATTAGGAAAAGCCGATGATGAAAATGTAACGGTACAAAGTCTGTTGGGCAATACAGAGATTCCAAAAGCAGATTCTTATCATTACCTTGTAAAATGGGAGTCAGGTAAAGTATCTGTGTGGGTGAATGATACGTTGTATATCGCAAATAGAGAAATAAGTAATTTCCAATCTGGCACAGGTGTTATTGGAACAGGACAAACAACAGTTTCAGATATCTGCCTGTGGGGAAATGTTATGGATGCAGACAGTGTGTTCTATCAGAAGATAGACGATATTTCACCATACAGAAAAACAGCAGCTTATGCATATCCTGTGATGAATGGTTATGTTTTTGGCGGCTGGTATCAGACTGCAGATGAAACATCACCGGTTTCTTCTGATACAGTATCCGGCAGTGCATATGCGAAACTTGTACCGGAAGAGGTGCTGAGTGTAAAAGCACAGGCGGGTGCAAATGCAAGTTATGATGCAAAAGAGAATACAAGACTGCGTTTTGTAACGACAGTGGATTCGATGAATTATACGGAAGTCGGATTCGATGTTACGATTAATGGTAAGACAAAAGAATTACGCAGTAACACAGTATACCGGGTGATTCAGGCACGTGATGGAGAAAAGAATGTCACTTATGAACCGAATACATTCCACAAGGAAGCATTATATTTCAACACCATTTCCATTGGCGAGATTCCATGCAGCGCATTTAATGTGCCGATAACCATAGTTCCGATATGGAAAACACAAGATGGAACAACAGTGAAAGGTGAGATCAGAGAACTTGCGGTCAACGACAGTCAGAACCGACGGGTGACAACAGAAACGCTTGGCAACGAGTTAGGAGAAAGCAAACTGATACAGGTAGGAGCCGGCTCGAAGGGAAACCAAACACAGATGATGTCCTACATTATAGAAGCATACAATCCAAGCGATTCGGGTAATCCGTATGTGATCATGATTGACGGCGGATATAGTAAAGACGATGCAGAATATCTGGAGTGGTTATTGAAAGAACGTTATGATGGTCATGTGGATGCGTGGTATATCACACATGAGCATGATGATCATTTTGGGGCATTGTTATACATGTTACAAGATAACAAGATTGGAATCGGTGACGGGCAGATATCCATTGGACATTTGTATTATAATTTTCCGAAAATTGCGGAACGAAATACACAGGCAGCTGAATTTGTGGAATTGACAGGTAATATACTGTCAAGTGACAGTATAACAGACAGCATTGATAAAGGAACAGAATATACATTTGGCAGAGTTAAAATTACAACCTTATCAGATTGTAAAGAGTATTTTAAAACGATTTATCCAAATTCAGAAAGCAGTTATAAAAACAGCGATCAGAATAATGCGTCTACCTTATTAATGGTACAATTCTATTCAGATGATGCCCGCAAAACTCTGAGCGAACAGGTGTTGTTCCTTGGAGATATGGGTAAGAAAGGTGAAGATGCAGCATTCACTCAGGCAATTGAAGTTGCAAAGAGCAAGGGCATTACAATTCAGGGGTCTGTCGTACAGATGGCACATCATGGAAACAGTGGTGCGTCGAAGGCTGTATATGAGTGGTTAGAACCGAAAGCATGCCTGTGGCCGTGTACAAACTGGCTGTGGCAGAACATGGACAGGACGACACTGATTCCGGGAACAGGAAATTGGGAGACCAAGGAAATTTATGAGTTCTTGATGGAAAAAGGATATACGACACACTATACGGCGGTAGACGGAATCTACGAGTTTCAATAGAAGGAGAGATATAAAAATGGAAGAAATGAAAGAAACATATAGTTCTCCGACTATGTCGGTCATAGAATTCGGGGAGAATGTTGATACGATACAACTCTCGACAGCCGGCTCCGGTGAGGATTATAATTGGGGCGATTGGTTTTAACAACATAATAAGATAGAAAAAACCGTTTTACGAAAATACATGAGATGTTTCGTAAAACGGTTTTTTATTTTACGGTTGATTCCCGGACAATCAGCCTTGGTTCAAAGAGGATCTGCTGAAGAGAGTCATCTTCATGCCTTAACTTTCGGATGAGCAGTTCAGCAGCTTTTGCACCTACCTCCACGCTTCGTGTGTCGATGGTGGAAAGTGCAGTCGGAAGATATTGAGATAATGAGATATTATCGTATCCAATCAAGGCGATGTCTTCCGGAATACGCAGACCCAAGTGGAAAATGGCACGCATTACACTGACCGTACTGTAGTCGGATAAGCAGAAGATGGCATCCGGTTTTTCTTTTTGAATCAGTTCTAAGGTGGCGGCATATGTTGCATCTTCGTTTGGTTTACATATTTTGACCAGATGTTCATCGTAGTCCATATTGTAAGCGTGCAGAGCATTTTTATACCCTTTCTGACGGGAATAGTATTGCTGCTTGTCGCTCGCCGGAAAGATACATGCTACTTTTTTGTGTCCGGTTTTAATCAAATGTTCTACAGCAAGAAAACCACCGAGCCGGTTGTCGCATTTTGAAAAACTGATGTCAACTCCGGTGCTTGCTCCGGAACTTCCGCAGAGTACGATGGAAGACTTGAAAGATTCTTCCTCATTTAGTTTTTTCTCTAAAACATCCATAAATGTAGGAAGGATGATCATACCGTCCACACGTTTGCTCTGTATCATATCCAGATAGTGCAATTCTTTTTCACCGGCGGAGTCAGAAAGTCCGAGCAGAACATTATACCCTTGAGCGTTTGCGTAGGTTTCAATACCGGAAACCATTTGCGAGAAAATGGGATTACTGATATTGGGTACAACAAGACCCAATGTGTTGGTACTCTTTGTACTCAGGCTCTGTGCGATGTAACTTGGTGTGTATTCTAATTCCTGTGCTACCTGTCGTATCAAATCTTTTGTTTCGGGACGGATACGTGAACTGTCCGATAATGCAAGCGAAACAGTTGCGGTAGAATAGCCGGAACGTTTTGCGATGTCGTAAATTGTAACTTTTGTCATTCTATAATTTCCTTTAGATTGCATAATTATAAGTTATTATACGTTTCTTTAAATTCGGTGTCAAATTTTTCCTGTTTTCTATTGCGTTAAACCGCTTAAAATATTATAATAAATTCAACTTGGAGACAAGAAAACGGAAATTTTATGAGGAGAAATAAGCGTATGAGTGAAAAGAGAAGTAAGGATAAGATTGTGAATCTGTTTCATGACTGTGGTTCGTATTATGTATCCACGATCGAACCGGATGTTGATGAGGCAGTCACCGTCAGACTGCGTGCAGAAAAAGGGAATGTGACCTATGCATATGTGGAATATTCAACAGACGGGATGAAATGGCATGCATCTGCCATGCGGAAAGAAAAAGAAGATGCAACAGGATATTATGAGTTTTTCATCGGAACAATTCCGGGACAGAGTCACATGTTTAAATACCGTTTCCGTGTGGGAAACGAATTACCGGAAAATGAGGTGTATTACAGTCGTACCCGCATTGGGAAATCAGCACCTGTATTTGATGAGAAATGCATCAAGGCAGATAATTGCTGGTGCATGATTCCGGGGTACAAGTCTCCGGAATGGTCCAAGGGTGTGATATGGTATTCTGTAATGCCGGATGCTTTTTACAATGGAGACATTACAAATGACGAACCGATATCAGGGAATAATCTTGCGAACCCGTGGAATCGAAAACATCATACGCTTCAGTATAAATATGGCGGAGATTTAAAAGGAATTGAAAAAAAACTGGACTATATCAAAGAACTTGGTGCAGAAGCGGTTTTCATTGACCCAATTTTTAAGTCTTCCCAAAATGCGGGGTACGGACCGGAGGATTATAAGCAGATAGAAAATTCTTTTGGAAACAGACAGGCACTGGAGAATTTGACAACTGCCATCCATGAGCGTGGATTACGTTACATGCAGGATGTTGTGCTGATGTTTGTGGCAAACGGACATTACTGGCTGAATAAAGAACATACGGCACCGTTTTCGGGGGCGGCTCAGGAGTGGGATAATCCATATCATGATTTCTTTCGCTTTACCGGTGAAGAAGGGGATACAGACAGTTATGTATCGAACTGGGGAGGTGCAACATTAAACCTTGCAAACGAGGAGTTGAAAGATTACCTGTTCCGGGACAAAGACTCTTATCTGCAGCATTACTGCAGGGCACCATATAACATTGACGCCATCCGTTTCGACTGTGGAGGTGACCTGAGCGGTATCATGCCGGATGGAAGACGGGTGGACAGTATTGAACTGATGGGAGAAATACGTTCCTGCCTGAAAGAAATCAATCCGGATATTATGCTGCTGTCAGAATATAATATGTATTATGGAATGGATTCCGGAGTGTGGGATTCCAGATGGAATCTGCAGTTTGTGGGATATGCGCTTCCGTACATGAAAGGAGAAGTTCCGGAGTCCGAATTATATCAGACCATGGATGAAGAAATGCATAATTTACCGCGTGCCATCGGATTGTGCCAGTATAATTCCATGGCAGACCATGACAGACCAAGACTGGACGGGGTACAGTCTTGGGCTTATCGAGCTTACCAGCTGATACATATGACAGCCATTGGCTCTCCATGCATCTATTATGGTGATGAGAATGGAACACTTCGGGCTTCTTATGGTGAACATGAGACATTCTATGCAATGGAGTGGAATGAATCGATTTGGGATTATGAAAAATTCTATCAGACGAAAGCATTAACGGAACTTCGAAAGACATATCCGGTGCTTCGGCAGGGTGTGGTGAAGATGGTATGTGTGGATGATAAAGAACACATTCTTTCTTTTGCAAGAATGGATGAAGAAAGTGTTGTCATTACGGTAGCAAGTCGAAATGACAGAGCATGCAGTCTGGTCATTGATGTAAGAGACCTTGGAGTTACGGACGAAACTGTATTTACAGACTGGTTTACAGGACGACGGTATGTTGCAAAAAACGGGTGTATCGGAGTGGAAGTACAGGCAGGAGGAACCATCCTTGTACAAGGTACGGCATCTACTTCTTACAAAGGAAATTTTGTTATGAGCAGCAGGAAAAATGTCAAGACAGAATGGATGCCGGAACAACATGCCTTCCGGTTAGAAGGAGAAAAGATGCTGCTTAGCAGGGATGTCTTCAATACTTGTGTGGTATCGGCACAATGTCATGCACAAAATGGTACAGGCGTGCTTTATGTTGCCACTGAGGGGGAATATGCGGCAGACGGTATTTTTGTAAAAATGCAGGGAACTGACATATTTGTTTATGTACAGAAAGATGGGAAAATGCAGGAGATTTCCAAGAAGGAAATTATGGAAGATGCTACGGTTCTGATTGTCAGAAATGAAGATAATACATATGGTGTGTATACTTCGGAAATGCAAAATACATTCAGTGCTTCCAAGACACAAAGAGAGAAGATTTCTCAAATGTGTGACTGCATTGTGGAAGGAGTTTGGGCAGAACTTCCAAACCATGCAAAAGCAGGTATCGGTGTAATGGAAGGCAGTGTCCTTTTTGAACATGTTTCAACAGCATATGAAAAAGATACTATCTTGTTCAGCGATTTTAGAAAGGGTCACTCTGCCATGTTTGACCGGTCGGCAGATGCCGGCATGCAGTATAGTAAGGAGGGACTTACTTTGCGGGCACAGAAAGAAGAAGCAGACCTGCTTACGAATGCGTATAATGACGACTGGACCTTCAAAGCAGAACTTTCTTTTGTCGGGAAAAAGGAGGGTGATTTTGCGGGAGTTGTATCGAAGCAAGATAAAGACATATATGTGGCAGCAGGAAGAATGGTGCTGGATGGTTGTCAAAAACTTGTGTTTGGCAGGGCTGGTGCCGGAAAATTTGTTGTGTATCATACAGAAGAAGATCGATGCCCGAACGCTCCGGTAACGATACAATTGCAACGTATCGGAACTGCATATACGGCGATTTATTCTTATGACGGACAGACGTGGAACATGATTGGACGTGATATCATTGCCAATATGTGTATAGAACGTGTGGGGCTTATGGTTCAAGGAGAGGCAGAAGGATTGTATACATATGCGTCTTTTGGCGATGCGATCAGTGACGGTATCAGTTACTCAAAACCAAAGACACCGATGGAAATTGATACGGATTTTTCTGCAATGAGAGAAGTTGTTCTTCAGCCAAGTTATAAAATTGTAAGTGGTGACTGGCTGTATGCAGAAGAAGGATATGCACAATATTCATTGGGAAAGGCGCAGATGGCTATCCATAACAAGCGTTACCATGGACTGAAAGCAGACGGAACGTATTTGTTTGATGAAGGTGACGGATATATTGGTTTTGAGTTTGGTAAAAAGCGCTATGACAGCCCGTTGGGAGACGGTATTTTGTTCCGACTGTATTCTGACCGTACGGTACGTGTAGAGAAACAGGGAGAAATTTTAGGAGAAACCAAGGTTTCAGAAAACTTTGGACCGGAAATAAAATTGGCAGTGGAATACAGACATGGAGTTTTGGTTGTCTTTGCAGGCTTGGAGGGAGAACCGATATTGGTTATTCGCAATATGGATGATGTAGAAGGATATGTTTCTTACTTCATGGAAGGTGTGAAAGGGCATATCAACAACTCTTTGGCTGCTTCTTATGATGCAAAATGTTATTTTAGCGGTCAGTATGAAATGCTTGATTTTGAAGGAACAAAAGTGACGAAGCACTGGCCTCATACAACAGGATTTGTGAATCCGTTTGGTGTGGCAGTTACGGATTTTGAAGCGAAAGCAAAATTCCGGGTTCTTGCATGGGAAAATGCAGGAAAGGTTGGATTCGCATTTGGTGCACCGGAAGGAAAATTTGAGAAAAATGCTTCGTTAAAAGTGGTTTACGGAGCTTCGGATGAAGTCTGGCTGTTAAATGGCAAGGATCTTCCGTCTGTCATTTCACTTGGTCGCTTTTCTGAACCTTCAGAGGTACATGAACTGAGAGTCGTGAGAAAGGATGGTATGATTTCCGTATATGCGGACGGAGAGACAAAGCCATGTATCCATTATCCGGATATCCTGCATAATGGTGGTACGGTATCGCTTTATGCAGAACATGCGGCGGTTACATTTGAAGATTTCACCTTAAAAGATTTACATGAAGGAGAACAATAGATGAAAGACAATAAGAGATTTCGATGGCCGGTAAGGCCGATGGCTCATGAAAAGAATATTGTAAAAGGAGACTGTTATCGATTTACGGTTCTTGCTCCGGCATTACTGCGTATGGAGTATGACAAAAATGGAACATTTGAAGACCGTGCAAGTCAGTCCGTATTCTACCGGGATTTTGAACCGGTAGAATATACGGTAACAGAAAAGGAAGGACAATTGATTCTTGAAACGGAACAGTTGGTTTTAATTTATCAGAAAGAGGCATGTTTTACGGCGGATACTTTGCAGATCCGTTTGAAAAAAGAACCTGCTTCTGTGTGGAAGTATGGAGAGGCATTTGAAGAATTGGGAGGAACAGCAAGTACACTGGACGGAATCAACGGGCCGATTGCATTAGGCAGGGGTGTATGTTCCAGATACGGATTTTCAGTTATTGATGATACAGACCGTATGGTGTTGAATGCGGATGGTTGGATTGATGTGAGGGCAAAGAACACGACAGATGAGTATTTCTTTGGCTACGGATACGATTATTTAGGTGCGGTCAGAGATTATTACCGCCTGACGGGGGCTCCGGTTTTTCTTCCGGCATATGCACTTGGCAACTGGTGGAGCCGTTACTATAAGTATACACAGGAAAGTTATATTGCATTGATGGAAAAATTTAAAGAGGAGAATCTTCCGTTTTCGGTGGCAATCATCGACATGGACTGGCATGTTGTTGATACACCGGAAGGAGTGGACGATGGCGGCTTTGCCTGGGGATCTGGCTGGACAGGATATAGTTGGAATAAGAACTTTTTCCCGGATTATAAGGGATTTTTGAAATATCTTTCAGATAATCATTTACAGACTGCATTGAACCTGCATCCGCATTCCGGTTGTCGCTGGCATGAAGATATGTATGAAGAAATGTGCAGGGCTTCAGGAGTAAATCCGGAAACAAAGGAAACGGTTCCGTTTGACATTCTGAATCCGGAAGCCATGGCGAATTATTTTGATATACTGTTACACCCATATGAAGAAGCAGGAGTGGGTTTCTGGTGGATGGACTGGCAACAGGGAACAAATTACGCATGGATACATGAACCAAATATAGGAGAAGACCGCAAAGATGAAAGAGAAGTTTTAAATCCTCTTTGGATGCTGAATCACCTGCATGTCATGGACATCAGCCGCAACGGAAAACGCCCGATGTATTTTTCGAGATTTGACGGTCCGGGAAGTCAGAGATACTCCATTGGATTTTCAGGAGATGCACATATTACATGGGAATCTCTCGCATTTCAGCCATATTTTACGGCAACGGCATCGAACATCGGGTATTGCTGGTGGAGTCACGATATTGGAGGACATATGTGCGGATATCGGGATGGTGAATTGATTACAAGATGGATGCAGCTGGGAGTGTTCTCACCGATTAACCGTCTTCACAGCTCCTGCGATATTTTTAACGGAAAAGAGCCTTGGGATTATACGGCAGAGTATGAGCCGATTATGAAGAGATATCTTCGTATGAGAGCAGAATTATTCCCGTATCTGTATACCATGAATTATCGTACTTATCGGGAACTGAAGCCGATGATCTGGCCGATGTATTATACTCATCCGAAATGCAGCGGTGCATATGAAGCGAAAAATCAGTTTTGGTTCGGAAGCGAACTTATGGTTGCTCCGATTACAGAGGCACGAAATGAAAAAGATATGCTTGGCAGGGTAGATGTTTGGTTTCCACAGGGAACGTGGTTTGACTTCTTTGACGGAACTGTCTATTACAGTGCAAAGGGAAGAAATCTGGATGTGTTCCGCACTATCGATTCTTATCCCGTTTTCGCAAAAGCAGGAGCGATTGTGCCACAGGCAATCCTTGTGCCGCATGATAATCAATTGGGAAAAGCGAAGGAAATTCGTGTGACTGTATTTCCGGGAGCTGATAACACGTTTGTTATGTATGAAGATGAAGGAGAGTATGATAATTGGAAAGAGGGTGCATGTGTCACGACTAAAATGGAACTTTCTTATGCACAGTCTAAGGCAGAATTCATCATCCATGCAGCAGAAGGTGAATGTGCAATGATTCCGGAAAAACGTAAATGGATCATGGAACTGAGAGGCTTTGCAAAGGAGATGAAGTTAGGTGTTACGGTTGCAGGAAAAACGGCGGACTGTGAAATCATTTATGATGAAAAACA